>JBEBJC010000053.1:0-17315 GCA_040080105.1 Myxococcota bacterium | reverse complement strand
CCCGAGCACCCACCCGATCACAGCAGCCCGCGCCGCTTCTTGACCTGCTTCATCTGCTCCTGCAGCTGGAGCTCGAAGTCCACCGTGCCCTCGTTCACGTTCTTCATCCGGCCGAGCGCCTCCTGCCGGATCTCCTCTTCGTCCACGTCGTTGGCCTTGAGGACGTCCTTGACCTTCTGCAGCATCAGGCGGTCTTCTCCGAACACCTCTTCGACGTTCGGCGAAATGAGCATGTTCTCGATGAACTGGCGCGCGAGGAACCGGTCCACGTCGTCGCCCAGCGGGTGTCCCTCCTCGTCTGCGAGCCCCTTCCGGGTGCGGCTGAAGTCCGAGTACGGGATGTTCCGATCCGCCATGAAGTCCTTGATGCGATCGCGGAGCTCGCGGTCACGCCGCAAGTACTCGTCCATGATCGCGGCGAGGTCCTTCTCGGCCTCCTCGCGATTGTCGGGGGCGATCTCGATGTCTCCCTCGGTCACCAGGCGATCGAGCACTGCCTTGGCGATGACCGGGATCTTGGCGCGGTACAGCTTCATGTCGACCTGTGGGAAGGCGCGTTCGATAACGCATCCACCGTCGCGCGGCCCGCCCGACCGACCTCACAGCTCGAACGTGTAGCCGGCTCCGATTCGGATCGCGTTCCACCCGAAGGCTTCGCGGGTCGGCTCCAGCGCGTCGGACGAGCGCCGCAGACGGGTCCGGTCCAAGAAGGACAGCTCGTAGCCGAGCTCGACCCAACCCTCACCGAGGTGCGCGCCCACCGCCAGGTTGGACGTCGGCACGATCGTGCGGGTGTGCAGGCCGGGCTTGGTCCGATCGTCCAGGTCGTCCTGGTCGTATTTGGTCGGGTCGAACCACTCGGGGTGGTCGGCGTGCGCGAACCACGCGACCACCCCGGCCAGCCCGACCCCGCCCGTGAGGTACGGGATCACCCCGCCCTGTTGCATCAGGCGGATCTCGGGGCCCACGGTCCCAGCGACCATCAAGGTGCGCATCGGGATCACGTCGGTGGGGGTGCCGATCCCTGGCCGAAGGGCGGTGACCAGGCCGTCGCCGGCAGCGAACGACGCGGCGCCGGTGACCCGCAGGGAGGCGATCGGGCCGAGCGGGTACCGGTACGGCACGAGCGCCTCGAACCCGGGTCCGAGGCGGGTGACCAGCTCCTGGTCGCTCGTGTCCGGCCGATCGAGCACGAGCGCCCCGCCGAGCCCCAGGGTGCCGGCAGAGGCCGTCCCGATCCACCACCCGATCATCTGCCCTCCCCAACGCCGCCAGAGCCTATCACGCGTCCTCTGCCACCGACCCCAAGCGGTCGGTGTCGAGCAGCACGATCCGCTTGCCCTCTACCAACACGAGCCCGGAGCGCCGCCAATCGGACAGGGTGTTCGACGCGGTCTCCCGCGAGGCGCCCGCCAGCGCCGCCAGCTCCCGGTGGGTCAACCTCACGTTGACGATGACGCCCCGCGAGTCGCGCACCCCGAACCGCTGCCCCAGCTCGAGCACGACCCGCGCCATCCGCGCCGGCGCCGACCGGTACACCGCCGAGATCAGCTTGTCCTCCATCCTGCGGCTGCGCTCGGCCGAGGTGGCGGCGAGCCCACAGGCGAGCTCGGGATCCCGCGCGGCGAGCTCGGCCAATCGACGGACCCCGAGCAGCAACACCACGCTCTGCTCGTGCGCCTCGACCGTGGCCGAATGCACCACCCCAGGGCGGGCCAGCGCCTCGAGCGCGCCGGTGTCCCCGACGATCTCGCCCCGCCCGTGGAACCCGAACAGGAGCTCGCGCTCTCCCCGCCGGACCAGCTCCCGCACCAACCCGGTCCGCACCCACCCGATGTGGGTGGCGGGGCTCCCCTCGGCCCACAGCGCGCCGCCCCGCTCGAGCCGCACTTCGTCGGCCTCGGCGATGATCCGCTTGACGACCTGCTCGTCGACGCGGTGAAACGCGGAGGTACGGAGCAGGGTGGAGGGGGCGCGTGTCATGGGCGGTCCAATGGTAATCCCGTCGACGCTCGAACGCGCCGTCGTGCTCGCGGCGGGGGGGTCGTCCCGCATGGGCACCCCGAAGGCGCTCCTCGAGCTCCGGGGGCGCCCGTTGGTGTGGCACCACCTGGCGGGGCTCGCCCCGTGGGCCCGCACCACGATCGTGGTGCTGGGCGCCGCCCGCGAGGCGATCGTCGGCTCGTTGCCCGACGGGGTGGAGATCGCGATCAACGACGCGTGGTCCACCACGTCGATGCTCGACAGCCTGGCGCTGGGCGTCGGCGGCGCCCGGACCGCGATCGTGACCCCGGTCGACGTGTGGCCCGCCTCCACGTCGACGCTCGCGCTCCTCGCGGCGTTCGCCGGACAGGACGTCGTCCCGGTCGGCCCCTCGGGCGAAGACGGCCACCCGGTGCTCCTCGGACCGTCCACCCTGGACCACATCCGGTCCGGCGATCGCCCAGCCGACGGGCTGCGCGCGCTCCTCCGCGGCGCGCGGCGCGTACCCGTGGATGATGATGGAACATCCACCCATTTCAACGACCCGATCGCGTGGCGACGCACGCTCGCCCTCCGGGGCGGAACGTGAGATGTCGCGAGACCGGGCGAGCGCGCTCCACCGCGGCGCGCGGCGCTGTACAGCGCGGAGGGAATCGCGCTAGCATCGCGCGAGGAGGAAATCCATGAAGCTCTTCGGAGGCGGGAACAAGCAAATCGCCGAGAAGACGGACAGCCTCGAGCCGCACCCTCCGGCTCCGGCGCACCACCCGCCGCCCGAGCCACCCCGGCCGGCATACGGCATCCAGAACGCCATCGTGTTGATGCGGACCCTGCCGGTCGATCAGAACCCTGAGCTCGTCGTGACGGTCATCAAGACCACCCTCGAATCGCTCAAGGTCCGGGTCGCGGACATCATCGACGACGCCACCCGGCGGCAGCAGGAGATCGAGACCCGCGCGGCCAACCTCAAGCAGCAGATCATGGACTTCGAGCGTGAGATCGCCACCCGCAAGGAGGAGATCGGCCGCCTCGAGGCGGACCACGCCGAGACCACGACGGTGAAGGGCCGCCTCGAGCTCGCCGAGAACGGACCGCCGGGCCAGCTGCACGCGGCTCCGCGGCCGACGATCGCGGCCCCGCCGCCGCCGACCCAGTTCGCCCCGAAGCAGTGACCGGCCGCCGCCGTCAGCGGACGCGGCGCGCCGACACCGAACCGACCTGGGCCGCCCACAGATCGACGGGCTGAACCCGGGTCGGGACGGTCGACATCCCGCTCGGGCAGCCGAGCGCCCAGGTGGCGACACGGTCGCCCCCAGGGCCGAACTCGCGGACCACCTGGGTCGACGCACAAGTGACCACGGTGTGGTCGTCCTCGGTGCGGAACACCGAGCCCTGCACCTCACACGGCCCCGCCACCGGCCAGTCCGCCACGAGCGACGCGGTCTGGCCGACCTCGTCGACCGACAGCTCGAGGCCGCGCGGCGCGTCGTTGTCGAACAACAACACGGTCCCGTCCGGGCCGAACGACGGATGGTGTTGCCCCGAGAACGTCGGGTCACCTCCGCCGGTGAACGTGAACGACGACGGGAGCGGCACGGTGTCGGCGTCGCCGCCCAGCACCCACGCGATCTCCCGATCGCGCACCAACCACAACGACCCCGCTCGGAGCGAGGACAGCAGCAGGTCGCCGCCCTCGGTCACGTACACCCCGTTGGTGTGCCACGCGTCGATCGCGCCAGGGAACTCGTCGGCCCAGAAGCTGTTCGGGGTGGGCGGGTCCTCGCTCGGGACCAGGTGGTCCCGCTCGTCCCACCGGTCCACCTCCACCGCGCCTTCGTAGGTCACCACGATGTCCTCGACGTAGGTGTTCCCGTCGGGCGCGGGTCGCGCGTCGGCGAGGAGCACCCACGTCTGCCCGTCGCGGCGGAACAGGTCGTGGTGCACCGGCAGGCCGGGCTCGACCCGGACGACGGTCTCGCCGAGCAGGTCGACCTCGACCCACTCCCGCTGGTCGAGGACCGCGAGCACCGTGTGATCCTCGGTGTACTGAGACGCCATCACCGGCATCCTGCCCTCCTCCGCGCGGAGATCGGCGTACCACCGCACCCGCCCGGCCGCGTCGAACACCACCGCCCGGCCCGACTCGGTCGAGCACGACGAGGCGGCGAACAACATCTCGACCGTCCCCGAGGCGGCGGGATCGACCTCGATCGCGAGGTCGTACTCCGCGGGCAGCGCGCCGGTGTGCACCGAGCCCTCGACCTGCTCGCCGGCGGCCCGGACCACCCAGTCCCAGTTCGCGCCCGCGGTCAGCCCCCACACCGGGATCTCGTGCCGGTCGGTCGACGCGGCGGAGGTGAACACCACCCCCTCGACCCCGTCGGTGAGCTCCACCTCTACGGGCCCGGGCTCGGCGAGCTCCACCGCGCAGGTGGCCCGCACCACCGATCCCTCGGCGACCGCGCAGCTCGCGCCCACGATCCCCGGACCCGCTGGATCGGGGTCGTGACACGAGGCCATCAGGCTCAGCAGGCCAATCCATCCCCCAGCTCGCAACTGCACATTGCCAGTTGGACCTGGGAGGACTAGCCTTTTTCCAACGGGGCGTACCGGGAGGCGCATGCGTTCCTCGCTGATGGGATTGTGGCTCGCCGGATGCACGGACGCACCGACACCTGACGACTCCGTGGTCGTGGCGCCGTCGCCGAGGGCGTGCCCCGAGCCCGGCCTGCGCGACGAGGCGGCGTACGACGAGGTGGTGTTGCCGGGCGAGGGCACCGACGATCGTCGGTTCGCCGGCGGCGGGATCGTGGTCGGTGACTTCGACTCCGACGGTGACCTCGACCTCGTGGCGCCCGGCCCGGTCGACGCCCGGTACCTCCGCAACGACGCCGGCGTGTTCGTCGACGACCCGGCAGCGCTCCCCGCGCTCGACTACACCCGCGCGGCGGGCGGGGCGGCGGCCGACATGGACCGCGACGGCGACCTCGATCTGGTGCTGACCCGGTGGGATCGGGGCGACTACCTGCTGCGGAACGACGGCGGGGTGTTCGTCGACACCGGCGTGTTGGCCCAGGCGACGGCGCGCCACAGCCAGAGCGCGACCTGGGGCGACTTCGACCTCGACGGCGACCTCGACTTCGCCGTCGCGGGCCACGGCCAGGCCGAGGAGGTCGACAATCAGCTGATCATCGATCACCCGGGCGACCCGTCGGGGCTGTACTACGGCGACGGCGCCGGCGGGTTCACCGACGAGAGCGCGCGGTTCGCGGCGACCCTCCACTCCGGCTACACCTTCGTCATCGGGCTGACCGAGCTGAACGGCGACGGGCAACCCGACTTCGTGTTCGCGAACGACTATCCGTCGTGGCTGCCCGGGATGCCGGCGATCTTCCAGGACGGCGGGTGGCGGGTCGGCGAGGCCTCCCTCGGGTTGCACGTGCCGCTGGCGGGGATGGGTCTCGCGATCGGGGACCTCAACGAGGACGGCGTAGACGACTTCATCCAGCCGGTGTGGAACCGGCTCGCGTACCTGCGCTCGCTCCCCGCCGCCGCCACCTGGGTGGAGGCCGCCCAGGCCAGCGGCTTCGCGGTTCCGCCTCACGAACAAGGCGACGACTGGGTGGGGTGGGGCGCGGAGATGGTCGACGTGGACAACGACGCCGACCTCGACGTGGTCGTCGCGTTCGGCCGCCTCGACGTGATCGCGTCCTACGCCGGTTCGGCCGGCATCCACAACACCGAGAGCCAACGGTTCGCGGTGTACCTGCAAGACGATGGGGTATTCGCCGAGTCGGCCTCTACCCTGGGCCTCGACCGGATCGGCGCGTACCGGGGGTTCGTCTCCGCCGACTTCAACGGCGACGGTTGGCTCGACTTCGCCCGGCGCGATCTGAACGGCCCGATCGTGCTGAACCTGTCGCGGTGCGGCGCCGCGTCGTGGGTCGAGGTGGTCCCCGATCCCCCGGCGGACGCGGTCGGAGCGGTGGTCACCGTCCGCGCGGGCGGGAGGGAGCAGCGCCACACGGTGCGCGCCGGCGGGACCTCGGTGAACTCCGGCGGGCCGCCGGTGGCGCACTTCGGGCTCGGCGCGGCGGAGGCGATCGACGAGGTCGAGGTGCGGTGGACCGACGGCACCGTCACCGCGACCGGGCCGATCGAGGCGCGCCAGGTGGTGGTCGTCGGGCGCTGAGGGTCAGGCCTTCGGTCGATCGGCCGACAAGATCGCCTCGCGGATCACCTCGCTGTCCCACCCGTGGTCCTCCGCCCCCCCGGTGAGCGCACCGGCGCGCTCCGCGGTCATCAGCTGCTCGAAGTCGCGCAGCCGCTCCCGGGCCCGAACCGCGAGCGTCTGCTCGTCGTGGCGGTGGGCCGCGAGCTCGCGCAGCACCCTCTCGTCGTGTTGGCGAAACGTGCGGGCGGCGCGATGGGCCGCGTGGGCCGGCAACCCGAGCAGGCGCAGCGCGTCCTCCCCGGCCCGCAGGGCGGTGTCGAACGTCTCGCGGTACGTGCCCGCCACCCCGGCCTCGAGCAGCTCGTACGCCTCGGTCCGACCGCGGGCGCGCGCGAGGATCGCGAGGTTCGGGAAGTGCTTCCGCGCGATGTGCACGATCTGGTCCACCTTCTCGGGCTCGTCGACCGCGACTACCAGCACCCGGGCCTGGTGCGCGCCCGCGGCGTGCAGCAGCTCGATCCGCGACGCGTCGCCGTAGAACACCTTCTGCCCGAACCGGCGGAGCAGGTCGACCTGGTCGCTGTCGATGTCGAGGACGGTCACGCCGTGACCACACGCGCGCAGCAGCCGCCCCACGATCTGGCCGAACCGACCGTAGCCGGCGACGATCACCTCGTTCGATTCGTCGATCGCGTCCGCCGGGCGCGTCGGCGGCTCCGCCCGGGCGAGCCGCGGGAGCACGAACCGCTCGACCGCCGACAGCAGCAGCGGGGTGCACGCCATCGAGAACGCGGTCACCGCGGTCATCGGGCCGGTCACGTCGGCGGGCAACACCCCGTGCTCCGCCGCGACCCCGAACAACACGAACGCGAACTCGCCGACCTGGGACAACACCACCGCGAACGTCAGCGCCTGCTCGATCGACAGGCGACCGACCCGCGCGACCGCGAGCAGGACGCCGAGCTTCACCGCGATCACCGCCCCGACCAGCCCGCCGACGTGCAGCGGTCGATCCACCAGCCACCCGAAGTCGATCGACGCCCCCACGGCGACGAAGAACAAGCCCAGCAGCAGCCCCTTGAACGGCTCCACGTCCGACACGAGCTCGTGGCGGTACTCGCTGTTCGCCAGCACCACCCCGGCCACGAAGGCGCCGAGCGCCGCCGACAAGCCCACCGCCGACATCAGCGCGGCCACACCGACGACGATCAGCAACGACGCCGCGGTGAACATCTCGCGCAGGCCCGTCTGCGCCACCCGACGGAGCGCAGGGCCGACGCCCACACGTCCGATCGCGATCACCGCAGCGACCGCCCCGAGCACCACCGCCGCGCGCTGCCACCCGGGGAGGCCGTCGATCCACCCGGCGGAGCCGTGAGATTCACCCGGCGCCAGGACCTCGGCCGTCGCGAGCAGCGGGAACAGTGCCAGGATCGGGATCACCGACAGGTCCTGGAACAGCAGCACCGCGAACGACACCTGCCCCGCCTCGCTCCGGTTCAGCCCCTTCTCGGTCAACGTCTGCAGCGCGATCGCCGTCGACGACATCGCCACCGCGAGCCCGAGCGCGAGGCCTTGCTGCCACGGGAGCCCGAGCAGCCAGCCGATCGGGAGCATCGCCACCGCGGTGCCTCCGACCTGCAGTCCTCCCAGCCCCAACACCGGGCCGCGCAGCCGCCACAGGCGGGCGGGATCGAGTTCGAGCCCGACGAGGAACAACATCATCACCACGCCGAACTCGGCGAAGTGCATGACCGTGCGGCTCTCCTCCGCCACGAACCCGACACCCCACGGGCCGACCGCCACTCCGGCGAGCAGGTACCCGAGCACCGAGCCGAGGCCCAGGCGCGACGCGATCGGGACCGCGATCACCGCCGCGCCGAGGTACACCAGCGCCTGCGCCAAGAACGAGTCTGGGGTCATGGGTCTCCCCGCTCGGCCAGCCGAGCGATCACCGTGCGATAGGCGGCGGCCCGCGAGGCGATCTCGGTCGCGTCGAGCCGATGTGTGCCGTGGACCACGAACGGCTCCTGCCACTCGAGCCCGCACAGGTGGGCGGTCTGCTCCATCGGCGCGAGCAGCTGCGGGATCGTGAACCGGTTCGGGCCCCCTTCGACGTACGACGCGGCCCCCCCACCGGTGGTCAGGGCCTGCAGCAGCGCCTTCCCGCGGAGCTTGGTCCCGCCGCGCCCGTAGGCGAACCCCCACTCGAGCACCACGTCGAGCCACTCCTTGAGCAGCGGCGGGACGCTGTACCAGTAGAACGGGTGCTGGAACACGATCGCTCGGTGGCGCAGAAGCAGGTCCTGCTCGAACACCACGTCGATCGCGGCGTCCGGGTACGCCTCGTACAGATCGTGCACCGTGACCCCGTGCAGGTCCTGGATCGCCTCGCGCAAGGCGGCGTTCACCCGGCTGCGGTCCGAGCGGGGGTGGCAGAACAACACCAGCACGCGCGGTGGATCTGCGATCCGGGTCGCGACCGGAAACCCTGCGCGGTGCGCTCCGTCCATCACCACCCCTCCGACGCGGGCATCCTACCCGGTGGCGGTGGGGGGAGGGAGAGTGGCTGGGGGCGGACTCGAACCGCCGACCCTGCGGGTATGAACCGCATGCTCTAACCAACTGAGCTACCCAGCCAGCACCGCTACGCTAACGAGCGCCCTGCCGCCGGGCAAGGGATCCGGTGGAGCGTCGGCCCACCCCAGCTTCGCCGCGCTCAGGTGCCGAGCAGGAACGTGAGGGTGAGCCCGGTGAGGAAGCCCGACAGGAACAGCACCGCACCCACCGCCACCCTGAGCGCTCGCACCGCGCCGGGGTGGCTTCCGAACCACCCTTCTGGCTCCCGCCGGGGGTCGGCCCACAGGGACAGCAGCGCCTCCGGCCGCACCAGGAGCTGCCAGAAAGCCACTCCCAGCACCGCGGTGACCGCGGTCAGCGCGCCGACGATCAACGGCTCCATCTGCGCAGCGTACCCGAGCGCGGCGCTCGCGGTGTAGTCCCGCCCCGGCGATCTCGTCCTCGAAGTGAACGGTCGGAGATCCGGAGGCACCAGGGATTCGAACACCCTCGTCGTGTCGTGTTAGAGACCCCGGCATTCGAAAAGAGGCCCCGATGAAGACCTTGCACCTGTGTGCCCTGCTGCTCGCGCTCCCCGGTGCTGCGCTGGCATCCGATGCCCGGCCTGCGAAGCCGGACATGGACCTGAACATCCCACCGTACCAGCTGAACACCCAGATCTTCGACTTCCCGACCGGTCTGCGCATCATGATGCAGGCCGACGCGAGTCACCCGGTGGTCACCACCTGGATGGTGGTGAACAACGGCAGCAAGGACGATCTCCCCGGCAAGGAGGAGACCGCACACTTCGTCGAGCACACCTGGTTCCGGAGCAAGCACGGCACGCTCCCGCCGATCATGGACCTGATCCAGGACATCGGCACCCGGTTCAACGCGACCACCCGCAACGACTGGACCGACTACCGCACGGTCGCGTCGCGCGAGTACCTCCCGCTGATGCTCCGGCTCGAGTCGCTCCGGCTGACCGAGCCGTACGCCGGCGTCACCGAAGAGGAGATCGACGTCGAGCGCGAGGTCATCCGCAGCGAGTGGCGCCGCCGGAACGAGCAGAACATCAACCAGCTGTTCGACTTCCTGTACGAGTCGGTGTACCCGGCCGATCACGGGTACCACGACCACTCGACCCACGCGTCGATCGACAACATCAAGCTCGCCGATCTCCAGAAGTTCATGGACGATCACTACAAGCCGGAGAACACCACGATCCTCGTCGTGGGGGACATCCCGACCGACCCGACCGAGCAGGCGAGCCTGATCTTCGCGAACTTCGCGCCGCAGCTGCTCCACCCGCGGCTCGACAAGGAAGACTACTTCTACTCGCCGAAGCCGGGCGTCACCAACCCCGACCAGAACAACCCGGAAGACTGGTTGGTGATGGCGTACGACCCGGACAGCCCGCAGGACAATCGGCAGCTGTTCGAGTTCTCGAAGCGGATCGAGCCGCGGATCACCGACGAGCGGCCCCCGGTCCCGCCGGTGGGGACCACCGAGGTCCGCACCCGCCAGGCGCCGGTCGACAACCGGATGGTGACCATCGGCTGGTCGCTCCCGGGCGGTTTCCGATCGGACGAGGCCGAGCTCACGATGGTCGCGAACATGGCGAACCAGTACATCTGGCGCGGCCTGTACGAGGAGCTCGAGGACGAGAAGATCGGGGAGTTCGGGTGCTTCGTGCAGCCCGAGGTGCTGAACTCGACCATGATGTGCGTCGCCGAGCTGCTCGACGATGACCTCGACCAGATGGACATCCGCGACAAGATGGTCGACCAGCTGCCCGAGATCTGGAACCCGGAGAACTTCGCGCAGCTCACGCCGCAGTCCCAGGTGTTCCAGACCTCGCTGACCCGCGCGAAGATGGAGGGGATGGCCGACCTGCTCCTGTCGCTCGACGTGTTCGCGCAGGAGTTCGGCGGCCGGGCCGAGATCATCACCCCGCACGTGCACTACACGAACAGCGCCACCACCCACTCCGACCTCATGAACTCGATCATGAAGATCGACCCGAGCCGGGTGTCGAAGATCGCGTACGAGAACCTGCGGCGGGATCGGATGGCCACCGTGTTCCTCGAGCCGTTGCCCGAGGACCAGATCGACATCGGCTCCGAGGCCTCGACCTACCGGGGCGCCAGCATGAACGACCAGGTCATCCGCTCGGGCGACGACCTGAAGACGATGACCGCCGAGCAGATCGCCGACAGCTACGTCAAGCCGAACCTCGAGGGGATGCTCGACTTCGAGCTGGCCAACGGCATGCGGGTGGTGATCGTGAAGCACGGCGAGGCGCCGCTGGTGCGGGCCTCGTTGCTGCTCGGTCGCGACTCGAGCCGGGAGAAGCCGCTCGAGAACGACTTCGCGAGCTCGTTCATCCGGTCGGTGGGCCAGGACCCGCTGCCGATCGCCGCCGAGGCCGGGTACTACGTGAACCCGGGCCTGCCGGGCGTGGCGCCGGGGTACGCGTACCCCCTCGCGGTCGACCCCGACTTCGACCTGTACGGCAACGCGATCCGCCTGTGGCTGCGCGCCCCCTCCGGGAACCTCGACGGGGCGCTGTGGATCCTGCGGGAGGAGATGGAGACCGCCAAGCCGTACATCGACGACAAGACCGGCTGGGTCAAGAGCCAGGAAGACGAGATCCAGGGCGAGTGGAAGTGGCGCGACTGGCACCTCGAGCGCGCTTCGCAGGAGTACCTGTTCCCGGGGGCCGCCTGGCACCAGAAGACCACGTGGGAGGAGGTGCAGGCCGCCAAGGAGTGGGGCGCGACCGAGAGCGACGCCTACGCCGCGCAGCTCCTGCAGCCCGCCAACGCCACGTTGTTGATCGTCGGCAACGTCGACCCCGAAGCGGCGAAGAAGCAGGTCGTGACCTACTTCGGGGGCTGGGTCGCGCGCCCGAACGCCGCCAAGCCGCCCGAGAAGCCGATCACGCCGGCGATGCCGACGGGGCCGAGCAAGATCCTGATCTACGACGACCCGAAGCGCACCCAGACCGACCTGAACCTCCAGTGCCGGCTCAACGTGACGAACCAGAACCAGGAGTTCGCGGTCGGCGTGTTGTCGTCGCTGCTCGGCACCAAGGTGTTCAGCACGATGCGGGTCAAGGAAGGCCTCGCCTACAGCCCCGGCGCTGGCGGCAGCATCTCGTCGGACGGTAGCGCCGCGCTCACGTTCTATTCGGACGGGGTCGTGAACTCGGGCGTGGGCCGGATGATGACGTTCTTCGACCAGGCGCTCACCGAGGTCGAGCAGGGCAAGGTCGACGTGGACGAGATCACCCTGCACAAGCTCCGGAACGCCCGGCGCTCCGGGGTGTCTGCCCAGTCGCTCGACCAGGTCACCGACAAGTTGACCTCGATCGTGCGCACCGAAGAGGCGTGGTCGGCGCTCGGCGAGCGCGGCGACCTGATCGCGTCGGTGCAGCCGGCGGAGCTGCAGGACCTGGTGAAGGGGTGCAAGGACCACTCGATCACCACCATGGTCGGCCCGAAGGACGTGATCTCGCCGCAGCTCGACGAGCTCGGGCTCGAGTACCAGATCGTCGAGTGGCGGGGCGACGGCGAGGACCTGCTGTGGCAGCACGATCCGAAGCAGGCGAAGAAGAACGAGAAGAAGCGTCAGAAGGCCGACAAGAAGAAGGCCAAGGAAGACGCCAAGAAGAAGGACGAGACGCCGACCGAGTGACCGCGACTCGGAGCGACGCGGGCGACTCGGAGCGGCCGGCCGCGAGGTCAGCCGCCCGTGTCTCCCTTCTCTCCCCCCGGGCCGCCGGGGGGGAGCGCGATCACCGCCGCAGTCGCACCGTCAGCGTGTCCGCGATCTGGTGCAACAGCTGGAGGTGTGACTCGTCGAACCGCCTCCCCTCGGGGAGGTTGATCACCTCGAGCACACCGACCACCTCTTCGTCGTCGACCAACGGGACCACCGCCAGGCCCCGGGTCACGTAGCCGGTGAGGCCGTCGATCTCGCCCAAGTGGCGCGGGTCGGACTGGGCGTCGTCGAGGATCACGCTCCGGCGGCGCTCCATCGCGAACCCAGCCACTCCGCTGCCGAACGGCATCCGAACGCCCGACAACTTCGCGGCCGCCGGACCTTGCACCGCGACGAACCTGAGCACGCCGCGCTCCTTCAGCAGCACCGCGCCGCTCTCGGCGCCGAGCTCCTTCGCCACGATCGACAGCGCCAGCTGGCACGCCTCCACCGCGGTCTCCGCCCGCAGGATCGGGTAGGACACGTCCTCGTCGGGGGATACCTCGGACAGGGCGTCGGCGGGGAGCTCGAACAGCGGCTCCCCTTCCCCGTCCTCCTCCTGCTCCTGCTCGTCCGGCTCGCCAGGCATCGGCAGCTCGGCCGTCTCCGCGGTGACCGGCTCGTCTTCTCCCACGTCGTCGACCGCCTGCACGACGTACCCGACGCCGCTCGACACGTCGCGCGCGATCACGGTGCCGTTGGGCAGCACCTCACACGCGAGCCGGGTGACCACGTCGGCGCGGCCGAGCTCATCGAGGCCGCGCCCGAGCGCGACGATCCAGTTCCGGCCTCGGACCTGGACTGCGGCTGACCCGCGCGCCGTTACCGACCAGGCGCGCACAGCGGCAGGAGGGAGAAGGTTGCGTGGCGAATCATGCACCCCCGATAGCCTGATGCCGCACGTGGTGCAGCAGGATAGGCCGCGCCATGCAACGGCCGGATCTGGGGCGATGACCGAACGCGAGACTCCCTCCGACGCCCCTCCCCCGGCCGCACAAGACGCGATGGCGCGGTTTCGGCGGTGGGCCGCGATCGCCGTCGCCCTCGCGGTGTTGATGTACGTGGCGTACGGCCTGTGGACCGGATTGTCCGCGACCGGCGCCGAGCTCGCCCGGTTCAACTGGCCGCTGTACCTGCCCGTGCTCGCGCTCACCGGAGTGAACTACGGCCTGCGGTACGTGAAGTGGGCCTACCTGCTGGACCTGCTGGGGGTGCGGGTCCCGCGGCGGGCCAACGCGTGGATCTTCGCCTCGGGCCTGGCGATGGTGATCAGCCCCGGGAAGGCCGGCGAGCTGGTCAAGCCGTACCTGGTGAACGTGGTCACGGGTGCGCCGATGATGCGCACCGTCCCAGCGTTGTTCGTTGAGCGCGGCAGCGACGGCCTCGCGGTGGTGATGCTCGCCGCGGTGGGCGTGTCGACCTACTACTCGGAAGCCACCTCCCTGATCTGGATCACCCTCGGGGTGTGCGCCGCGATGGTGGTCGCGCTGTCGATCCGCCCGCTGATGTTGGGCATCCTGGGGCTCCTGTCGAAGGTCCCAGGGTTGGGACGGGTCGGTGACCGGCTGCTCGAGATGTACGAGGCGACCTACGTGTGCCTCCGCCCGGTGCCGCTCGCGATCACGATGGTGGTGAGCCTGGTGGCTTGGCTCGCCGAATGTGTGGGCTACTGGCTCATCTTCCACGGGATGAACGTCGAGGCGTCCCTCGACGGTGCGACGTTCCTGTACGCGTTCGCCACCGTGTTCGGCGCGCCCTCACCCGGCGGGATGGGGATGGCAGACGCTGCCCTGGTCGAGGGGGCATCGAAGGTGATCCCCGGCATCACCGGTCCGCAGGCGGTCGCCGCCTCGATCCTGGTCCGGATCGCCACGTTGTGGTTCGGGGTGCTGGTGGGCGCGGTCGCGCTGCTCCGGATGGAGAGGGTGATCGCCGACAGCAAGGAGAGCTGATGTTCCTCGCCGCTGCCGTCCAACTCCAAGGCTCGTCCGACGCGGACCAGAACCTGGACACGGCCGAACGCCTGATCCGCCGCGCCGCAGGCTATGGGGCGCGGCTCGTCGCGACCCCCGAGAACACCGACTTCCTCGGGCCGCACGACCAGAAGGTCCGCCGGGCCGAAGCGATCGACGGCCCGCTCACCGAGCGGTTCGGCAAGCTCGCCGCCGAGCTCGGAATCCACTTGTTGCTGGGCTCGTTCGCCGAGCGCGCGCCGACCGATCCGACGCGGTGCCACAACACCAGCGTGCTGTTCGGGCCCGACGGCGCGCGGCTCGCGGTGTACCGCAAGATCCACCTGTTCGACGTGGACGTGGGGGCCGAGGTCAGCTTCCGCGAGTCGGCCACGGTGGTCCCGGGCGCCGAGGTGGTGACCGCGTCGACCACGCTCGACGGGCAGCCCCGGATCGGGTTGTCGATCTGCTACGACCTGCGGTTCCCGGAGCTGTACCGGGCCCTGCGAGACGCGGGAGCGCAGATCCTCACGCTGCCTTCGGCGTTCACCCTCGCCACCGGCAAGGACCACTGGGAGGCCCTCGTCCGGGCCCGCGCGATCGAGACCCAGTGCTGGGTGATCGCCCCTGGGCAGTGGGGTCGCCACGACGACGGCGGGCTCCGCCAGTCCTGGGGGCACTCGATGATCGTGGACCCGTGGGGTCACGTCGTCGGGATGGCCTCCGACGGGGCGGGCCTCGCCCTGGCCGAGATCGACCTCGACCGGGTCGAGCGGGTCCGCCGCTCGATCCCGGTCGCCGCTCACCGCCGGATCGGGTGCTGACATGTGGTGGACCTCCCTGACCTTCGCCGCCGAGCCAACCCCGCCCGTCGCGCCCGTCGCGCCCGTGGCGCCCGTCGCGCCACCGGACCCGAACGCCGAGGTGTACGCCGCGGTCGACGCGGTGTACGGCTCCCACGTGCCCGAGACCGCCGTGTGTGTCACCCGGCCCACGCTGCCCGCACCGGTGCGATCCGCGCCGGTGGTGGTCGGCGTCGAGCGCGGCGCCCGCGGGTGCGTGCTGCTCGGGGTGATGATCGAGCACCAGTGGACCTCGCCCGAGCAGGCCCTGATCGCAGCGGTGGGCGCGGCCGAGTGGGCGGCGCTCCCCCCGGCGGACCGCGAAGGCACCGCGCGGGCGTGGGTCGACGCGGTGTGGCTCGCGTTCTCCCAGCCCGCCGCGGCCCCCGCCGTGGTCAAGTCGGACGGGCGGGCGCACACCACCGCGGTGACTCGGTCGTACCTGCGCCGAGACGAGCCGAGCGGCGCGGTCGCTGCGGCGACCACCACCTGGACCTTCGGAGCCGACGGCGCGGCGGCCGCCGGCCCCGAGCAGGTCGGCGCGCGTGAGCAGGTCAAGCTGTTCGTGCGGCCCGGCCGGCTGTCGGGCCTGACCTCCGACGTCGTGCAGGCGGCGCTGACCGCGAAGGGCCTGGTGGTCCGCCAGTGCTTCTCCGACGCGTGGGAGCGCGACCTCACCCTGTCGGGGAGCGTCACGCTGGAGTGGACCGTGGCCGCAGGGAAGGTCGGCGACGTGGCGGTGATCGACGTGCCGTCGGACCTCGCGAAGTGCTACGCCCGCGCGGTCCGCGGCGCCCCGTGGCCCGCCGACGCGGCCGGGACGGTGTCGTGGGTGTTCGGCGTGTCGCGGGACCCGATCGTCACGCCGTGAGCACCCGCCGCAGCAGCTCGACCCCCGCCTCGGTGACCTCCGGCGGGGCCGCCGTGTAGCACAGGCGGGCCGAAGTCGGGAACGGACCGAACGACGGCCCAGGCGCGAGCAGGAGCCCGCGATCGGCGCAGTCCTCGAGGAACCCGCCGAGGCCGCGGGCGTCGAGGTGGGGCGCGAGGTCGAAGAACAGGAACGTGCTGCCTTCGGGCGGCGGCAGATCGAGCGCCGCGGCCGCCGCGCGACCGATCTCCCGGTACTTGGCGCGGGCCGCCGCGATCCACGTGTCCCCGGCCTCCGACAGCACCTCGAGCGCGGCCAGCTGCGACGCGGTGGGCGCGCTGTACACCGTGTACAGCCCGACCTTGCCCACGTCGACCATCGGCTCCTCGGGTCCGATCACGTACCCGAGCCGGTTCCCGGCCATCCCGTACGCCTTCGAGAACGAGTAGCACGAGAAGGTGCGCTCGGGCGCGAACGGCCGGGTCCAGGTGTGCACCCCGTCGTACACCAGGTCCTCGTACACCTCGTCGGCGTAGATCCACCACCCGCGCTCGGTCGCGATCGCCGCCACCGCCGCCACCGCCTCGCGCGACAGCAGGCGGCCGGTGGGGTTGTTCGGGGTGTTCAGGTAGATCGCCACCGTCTTGTCGGTGGCTGCGGCCCGGATCGCCGCCGACAACTCGTCGACGCTGGGCGAGCCGCGATCGAGCACCGGCACCGGCACCGGCACCCCGCCGAACGTGCGCACGATCCCCGAGATGAGCGGCCAGTACGGCGCGAGCAGCAGCACCTCGTCTCCGGGCTCGACGGTGGCGCCGACCACCGCGCCGAGCCCTCCGGTCCCGCCTCCGGTCAACAGCAGCTCGGGCGGGCGGACCGCGAGCCCGGTGCGCGCCCCGACCCGCTCACACAGCCGCTCCACCAACGCCGGCACGCCGCGGACCGGCGCGTACCGGTGCATCCCGGGGTGGCGCGCGACGGTCAGCGCCTCCATCCGCGCGACCTCCGCCGGCTCCATCCAGGTGTCGCCCACGTGGAACGGGTATACTGGCCCACCCGCGCGGGCCGCGCGGTCGGCGAGCGACGAGTACACGGAGGCCGGCATCGCGGCCACGGTCCGAGAACGGTGCGGGGTTCGAGGCATGCCGCCCACCTACCCCGTTCCCCTC
>JBEBJC010000860.1:0-3954 GCA_040080105.1 Myxococcota bacterium | reverse complement strand
TGGCCCTGGCCGGGGCCGTCGCCGGGGCGAGCGGGGCGTCGGACGACCGGAGGCGGACCACCAGGCCGACCAAGCACACCACCGTCACCAGCGCCGCGCCGTACTGACCCGGGGTGAATCCGCCGTACCGGGCGTCGGTCGCGAGCGGCCGGAAGTAGTCCATGAAGAACCGGAGCGGCCCGTAGGACAGGCCGAACAGCAGCACCTGGACCCCCGGCTTCCACGCGCGCCGGTCGAGCGCCCACAGCACCCCGAACATCGTGAGCGACCACAGCGCCTCGTACAACCCCAGGTCGTGGCACGCGACGTTCTTGTCGGAGATCGGCTGGCAGATGGCGTACACGCCGAGCCAGAACTCGGTCGGGGTGCCGGGGTGGTCGTGGGCCACGAAGCAGCCCATCCGCCCGAAGAACCACCCGATCGCCATCCCGTGTGCGAGGGAGTCGAGGTACGGCCACACGGGCTTGCGCTCGCTCACGAAGAACCAGATCGCGATCGGCACGCACACCACGAACCCGCCGAACGACGACAAGCCCTGCCACATCTTGAGGAACTCGATCGGGTTGGCCAGGTACTCCTCGGGCTTGTACATCAGCCCGTAGCCGACGTGGCCGCCCACGAAGGTGCCCACCACCAGCCAGCCGACCAGCCGGTTGATCGCCTCGGGGTCGAGCCCGAACCGCTTCGCGCGGTTCATGGCGACCTTCGAGCCGAAGATGAACCCCAGGGCCACCAGGAACCCGAACCCGTGCAGGGGGATCGTCCAATCCCCGATGGGGATGTTCAGCACCGGCGCTTTAAATTCTGGAATCAACGGATGCACGTTCAGTCCTCGAACTCGGACCGACCGAGTAACCCGTGGCAGTATGATGGGCCGAGGCTCTGACCGATGGCGACGATCAACTTCGCGACCCGCGAGATCCAGGCGAAGGTCGTCTACTTCGGCGCGACGGGCGCCGGCTGCACCACGAACATCGAGGGGTTACACGCGCGGGTGGTGGGTCGGCGCAAGAGCGCGCTGCACGGGTTCGGGTTCGGCGACTCGGCCGAGCGGTCGTGGTACTTCGAGTACGCCACTCACTCGCCGTTCGAGGGGTTCGAGCTGCTGATGCGGGTGTACTGCCTGCCCGGGGCGATCGAGCTCGAGGTGCACCGGCACGAGGTGATGGCCGACGCCGACGGGGTGGTGCTGGTGGCCGACGCCCGCACCGACAAGAACCGGGACAACGTCGACGCGCTGTTGACCCTCGAGTCGCTGCTGAAGACGATGGGGCGGGAGCTGTCGCTGCTGCCGGTGGTGATCCAGGTGAACCACACCGACGCCGACCTGGCGCGCCCGGTGGCCGACGTGGTGTTCGACCTGAACCCGTTCGGGTTCCCGGTGGTGTCGGCGGTGGCGCGCAACGGCACCGGGGTGATCGAGACCCACCACGAGATCTTGACCGCGCTGCGGGAGCGGTCGAAGAACGCGTTGACCGGTCAGCGACCGGGGCTCGTGCTCACCGCGATCCACGACGCCCACCGCGCGTCGGACGGCGACGTGATCCAGTCCCACGTGGAGGCGATCCACCACCGGGCGTCGGCGACCCCGGTGATCGCGGGGGAGCCGCCGCCGCCGGAGCCGTGGCTCGAGCTGCTCGACGGACCCGTGGTCGAAGTGGCGTTCCAGCCGCGCGAGCTCGTGGGCTCACACCCGGTCGAGGTGCTCGCGGCCGAGGTGGACGACGACCGGGTCCGGGTGGAGCTGGTGATGCGCCGGATGGGGGGCTCGGAGCAGTGGCGCACGGTGGTGTACCTGCTGAACCGCCCGGCGGACACGATGTCGCCGACCCGCATCGCTCCGCGCGAGGGCGAGCTCGACGAGGTGATCCCGCTGCACGAGTTCGAGGCGATGGTGGGTGAGCCCGCCGAGGAGGAAGAGGAGGAGGAGGCGTCGGCCGATCTGCCCGGGGTCACCTACGGCGCGGTCGGGGTGGCGGGGGGGTTGGCGATCGGCTGGTTGTCGGCCTACTTGGCCGGGTTCGTCTGACGGAGCGCCGGGTCGACCGACAGCCACGCGCGGACCTCTGCCTCCCGCTCGGCCGACACCGCGGCGAGGGGTCGGAACGGGGGTAGCGCCGCGCGGTCGACCGCGAGCAGCGCGTCCCACCGGGTGGGTGGCCACGGCGGGGCGCCGGTGTACACGGTCCATGCGAGCACCCCGAGCGCGTACCGATCGGTGGCGGGGGTCGCGGGCTCGCCGCGGAGCCGCTCCGGCGCGAACGCCTCGGGGGAGCCCACCGCGGGTGTCGGGTCGGGGTGGCCGTCGATCCGGGCGGAGCCCCAGTCGCCGAGCACGAACCCGCGGGCGGTGTGCAGCACGTTCGCGAGCTTCGGGTCGCGGTGCACGATCCCCCGCGCGTGGGCGGCGGCGAGCGCGCGCTCCACGGCGTCCACCACCCCGTGTGGCGGGCGTGGATCGAGCGCGGACCCGGGCTCGAGCGCGACCCAACCCACTCCGGCGTCGACGCACCGCAACACCTCCGGCACGTCGGCGAGCGCTGCCATCGCCATCGCCTCGGTCTCGAACGCGTGGAGGTACGCAGGGTTTCGGCGTTGGTCGACCCGGACCCGCTTCAGTACCGCCTGCACCCCCGCGCGGGTCGCGCGCCACACCTCGGCGGTCGCGCCGGTCCCCACCCGCGCGAGCAGCCGCCAACCGCCGAGGTCAGAACTCGACAATCGCGCCGACGCCGAGGTCGAACAGCGGCGCGGGCACCTTCAGGCCGTCTTCGAGCCCCGGGATCGGCGCGGCCGGGATGTCGATCGCGTAGTGGAACTCGCCGTTCTCCCCGAAGTGGAGCTGGCCGTACACCGTGGGCTGGAGCCAGGTGAGCACCTGGCCGCGCCAGTCCAGCCGCGCGACGGCCGACCCGTCCGACACGTTGACCAGCCCGCTACCGACGAACGTGTGGTCGTCCCACCGGCCCGGCCCGGCGAGGAACACGTAGCCGGCGGCGTAGTCGCGGCCGATGTACAGCGGCAGGTACGCGCTGTTCGCGAACAGCCACGGATATAGGTCGGCGTCGCCGTAGCCGAGCTCGTTGTGGAACCACTCGACGCCGAACGAGATCGAGTCGTCGGCGGACAGGCGAAGCGACCACTCGGCGCCGACCACCAGCTGCAGCAGCCACTCCTCGCTCCGATCGACCTCGGTCGGGAGCTGGAACGAGGCGAGGTCGAGCGTGCCCTCGTAGAACGGGCCGTTCGCTCCGTGTTGGACCGCCGCCTCCGCGCGCAGGTCGAACGGACCCACCCCGGACGACAGGTCGGCGCCGAGGAGGACGGGCTGGTCCGCCCGCGCGGCAGCGCTCGCGGTGACCTCGGTCTGGCCGGTCGACCACTCCGCGCGGACCGCCCCGCCCACGTGGGACAGGTCGGCCGCGTCGGTCAGGTTCGCGAGCGCGTAGACGTTGGCGTTCGCCGACTCCACCGGGACGTGGACCTTCAGCAGGTCGACGCCGGTCCGCACGTCGAGGATCGCGAGTGGATCGAGCCGCTGCTGGTTCATGAAGTCGGTGGGGTTCCAGAACCGGCCGGCACCCCACCGGATCCGCTGCTTTCCCGCGGTCACGTACACCCGGTGGCCCACGTCGAACTTGGTCCACAGCTGGTCGAGCAGCACCCGGTCCGGCGAAAGGGCGGCGCCGGTGAACGGGTCGGACGCGCCCGAGCTCACGGTCCAGTCGTGCTGCAAGCGCGCTTGGGCGTAGGCCCGGACCCGGTCGTTCGGCCGCGCGTCGACGAACAGGTCGAGCAGGTTCGGCGCGTCGAGCGCGACCTGGTCCACGTCGTCGACGCCGTCGGGCACACGGGCGGTGGTCTGCAGCCACAGCCGGCCCCCGACGGTCAGCCGGTCGTCGAGCGCCTCGAGCCGGCGTGCCAGGTCGGACTCCGACCCGATGAACCCGCCGC
>JBEBJC010000859.1:0-3956 GCA_040080105.1 Myxococcota bacterium | reverse complement strand
CAGCGACAGGGCCGGGGTGAACCCGCCCCGACCGGGCGTGAGCGGCAGCGGGATCCCGACCGATGCCGAGCCGATCACCGGGATCGCCCTGACCTTCTCACCCATGCCGGCGATGGCGCCCCCGCCCTTCGGCAGGCTCACCGCCGGCGCGGCGATCCGGAACCCGTCGGGGAGGGACCCGTCCGGACCGCGGCCCGGCGCGGGGTCACGGCCGAGGGTGCCGGGTCGGGGCGGCGACTTGCCTGGTGGGTCCATCGGCACCGCCGAACCCTACCCGAGGGGCCGTCCGTTGACGAGGCACCACCTCGCGAATCCCGGCCGGTCCGCCGCTCTGGCGCGTTCGCGGTCCTCGAAGCTTGCTGACCCGCACACCGCGGAGGTCGCACCAGACTTCGAGATTTCAACGCGAATGAAAGTGGTCGGGGCGACTGGATTCGAACCAGCGACCACCAGACCCCCAGTACGTTGGACGGGCCGCTCACATAGGCCAGAAGCAGCGCGCCGCACGTACGGACAGCCTGTCCGCACACTGTCCGCAAACGGGAGAAGCTACGTTTCTACGACGCATCGCTTTTCGGCCGCCACACCAGAACTCCCTCACAACACCTGGTAGTCGTCGCCTGATGAGAACGCTGCGAGCCGAATGGCCTGTGGAACAGGATCTTTCATGTCGACGACGACCAGACGGCGGAGGATGTGCTCCCCCAGCCCGGCCCCGCGCAGTGTCTCCCGCGTGAGCGCCTCCCCGCTGGCCTGCAAGGCAGCGATGGCATGTTGAACGTCATCGTAGAACGGATTGTCCGTTCCATCGAACGCACAGGTGCGGGAGCGGAACCAGTGGTTGTCCTCGCACACAAAGTACACCACGATCATGGTCTCTTCCTCGCAAAGATCCACACGGTGTTGTGCTCGTCCTGCTCGACGCGGATGTTCTCGAAGCCGGCATCGACGAGGGCCGGCTCCAACTCGCCTAAGCTGGCGCGCACGGACGTTCCGGTCCAAATCGTCAGCTCTCCGCCGGGCTCCAACACGCGAGCCATCTCTCGGGTGGCGGACAGGTTCTCTCCAGTGAATGTGTAGGCCGGGACACGCTCCAGAAACACAGATCCCACGGTCGCGGAGCGGACTTTCCACATGTCCTTTACATCGTTTGACGATGTCCGCCCCCTTCCCTTCCACATCGTTCAACGCGACGTCGTCCCAGGTCTGCCCGGCCAGCGGGTCGGGCTGGTCGTGGAACTGCCCCATCAACATCCACGGCTCACCCTCGGGGTACGAGGCGGGGAACGCGAACTCGGCCGGCACGAACTGGTCCCACGCCACCCACAGCTCTTCCCCTGCCCGCCGCAGGGGGTCGAACGACACCTCCGCCCGCATGCCGCCGCTGACCTCGTCCTGGCCACAGGTGACCTCGAGGAACAGCGCTCGACCCGCGTCGCGCGCCACCGTCCCGAGGTGGTCCGGCGACGCGGCCTCGGCGTCGAGCCCGCCGAGCGTGTCGTCGTCGAACGTGACCCGCACCGCCATCGGATCGGCGATCGGCCCCCCCTGCCGCTCGAGCGGGGACCGCGGCCCCACGTCGGTCGACCCTCCCTCACACGGCCTACCACACCCGACGACGAGCCACGGGATCATCGGCCCTCCGCTGGTTGGACCCGCGAGCCTCGTGCGCCCGCAACGCCGCCCTCACCCCAGCAGCAGCCTCACCGTCGCCCACACCGACAGCGGCCCGAGCACGCCGGCGACGGTGGTCACCGGCCACCGCCGGCCCAGCACGGTGGCCACGGTGAACGGCAGCCACCAGATCGCGACGGTGACGCCGCCCACCAGCGCGCCGGCGATCAGCCATAGTGAACGGTCCGGGGGGTGCCAGCCGAACAGGAGCTCCCTACCGAGCGCGGCCAAGCACCCGCCCGCCGCGCCCACCACCCCCTGCGCGGGGACGAGCAGCCACAGCGGCACCCGGCCCCGCAGGCGCTCGAGCACGGCCGGGGCGACCGCGCCGAACGCGCCGCCGACCACCGTTGGCGCCACGGTGAACAGCGCCACCCCTCCCAGCGGGGGCACCTCCCCGACGGCGATCGCGGCGATCGCCAGCAGGGTCAGCATCGCGGTGGCGCCGAGCTGGGCGCCCTTCAGCGCCCACAACAGCGGGGAGCCCACCACTCGGGCGGGGAGCGAGACCGGCGATCGGATCGGGAGTCCCATGCCGAGACGGTACACCACACCCGTTCGCCGATCCACTCGGTCCGTGCCGCGGAGTCACCCGGGCGGATCGAACAACGAGCCCTGGCCGGGGGCGGCCTCGGCCGGAGCTGCGCGCGGCCGTTGGGGAGCGGCGCGGGACCCTCGGCTCCACCGCAGGTGCTCGGCCACGAACACCGTGGAGCCGTCGCCGCGGTGGCGGAGGTGGGCCGACACCACGTGGGTCTCCGCGATGGTGGCCTTGCCGAACAACCCCAGCTGCAGCGTCACGTCGCTCACCCGCCGAGCGTACCACGCGCTCCTCCCGGCCGAGTCACCCACCCGTCAGCGAATACCGAGCGCGTGCCACCACCGACACCGCCGACGCCCGCACCCACAGCGCCGCGTCGGCGAACGACGGCCCGGTGAGCCCGGTCGGCGCGTCGCGCGAGAACCCGAACCCCTCCCGCGGCAGCCCGAGCAGCGACTTGTCGAACGCGCCGTCGCCGTCGGCGTCGTGGAAGAACGCCACCGCGTACTGGCCCGGGCTCGGCACCGAGATCCGGCACACCGCGCGGCCGTCCTCCACCGGGGCCACGCAGCTGCCGACCTCACCGTCCTCGGACAGCCAGCTGGCTGCGTCCGCGTACGCGCCGGCGCGCACGGTTCCCTCCCCGCGGAGCCCGGACACCTCGAGCGACAGCTCGTGCGCAGAGGCTGCGGCGATCAACCACCACATCGGCGACTCCCGGGCGGACCCACCTCCTCTGTAGCGAGGTCGGAGCGGAGCGGGGATGCACCGCTCACGCGCGAGTGTGGTGCACGAATGCTACAGTCCGGGAATGGACGACCTGCTCGCGGAGCTGCCCACGCTGGTGCACGTGGCGCGCACCGGCTCGATCAGCCGCACCGCGCGCGAGCTCGGGGTGCCGCGCAGCACGGTCGGCAGGCGGATCGCCCGGATCGAGGCGGCGCTCGGGTTCCCGGTGGCGGAGCGGACGACCCGCCACCTGCGGCTGACGCCGGCGGGGCGGATGTTGGTCGAGGGCGCCGGGCGGCTGCTCGGCGAGCTCCGGTCGCTGCGCGAGCAGGTGGCGGCCCAGGCGGGCGAGGTGCGCGGCACGGTCCGGGTCGCGACCCCGCCCGGGTTCGCCGGCCCGTTCCTGGTTCCGTTCCTGCGCGAGTTCCAGGCGGCGTTCCCCGGAGTCGAGGTCGACCTGGTGGTGACCGAGCGCCACCCGCACCTGCTCGACGAAGGGTTCGACGTGGCGCTGGCGACGGGCGCGCTGCCCGACGCCCCGTGGATCCGCCACCCGCTGGGGGAGAGCGCCACGCTGGCGGTGGCGGCGCCCGGGTGGCTCGCCGCCCACGGCACCCCCACCTCGGCCGACGATCTGGTGCGGCACGTGTTGCTGTCGCCGCGGATCGAGGGGCTGCCCACCTCGACCTGGCCGCGGCGGTCGGGGCCGCCGGTGGTGGTGGCGCCGCGCCTCGTTTCGAACGACCTCGGCACCCTGCGGGGGGCGGCGCTCGCCGGCATGGGCGTGGGGCTGTTCCCGGTGCACGTGGTGATGGAGGACCTGGCCGCGGGCACGCTCACCCCGGTGCTGGCCGACGAGATCGGCGGGCGGCTGCCGATCTGGGCCCTGTTCACCCCCGAGCGGCGCGGGAGCCCGGTGATCCGGGCGCTGCTCGATCGAGCGTCGGCGTTCGCTGCGAGCCAGACCCCGGCCCGGTGGTGAGCGGCAGGAGCATGGGGTTCCCCCTCACCC
>JBEBJC010000858.1:0-3966 GCA_040080105.1 Myxococcota bacterium | reverse complement strand
CCCAGAAACCAGGCCACGTCCGCCTCGACCAGCCCAGTGCGCCCGACGACCGCTGGGCGTGGTCAAACCCCAGCGATCCGAGCCTCGACTGGGTTGTGGTCGGAGCGGCCCTCGCCGTCGACCACGGTGACCTCGGCTGTCGCCCCGCGCACGGCGACGTGATCGATGGTCTGCGACTTCTCGCTCGGTGCGGGGCGAGGACGGGTCGGCAAGGCACCGGGCGCGGCGGGCGCGACCCGGAACGCCGGGCCGAGGTGGTCGACCGAGGTGGCGTGGTCGGCGTTGAAGTCCCCGCCGATCACGACCACGCCTGCGTAGCCGCCCGTGTGCTCGACCAGCCGCGTCCACTGGCTGCGGTGAGCCTCGCCCCAGCTCAGGTGGGCGGTGACCGCGACCACGCCGGAGTGCTCGACCGCGAGGAACCCTTTGCCCGGGTCGTCGGGAAACACCTCGGCGTGGACCACCCGCGCCGGGCCCGCGGTGATCGCCACGAGGTGCTCGGTGGGGTCGACGAGCGGCGTGGGGCCGTGGCGCGGGCGCGGCACTCGCGGGTACGCCGCCGACGACACCTGCGCCGGGGCGACCACCGCCGCCCGCAGCGCGGCCAGCTGGTCCCCGCTGACCTCCTGCAGCAGGTGGATCGCGACGCGTCCGACGCGGGTGGTGATCCACCGGGTGATCCCGGCGATCCGCGCGGCCTCGTCGGGGTGGCGCTCGATCACCGGCTCGCGCCAGTTGTCGGCGTGGATCCGATGCAGCACGTTCCAGGTGACCACGGTGAACGGTTCCATCCCCAGATGTTGCCTCAGGAGGTGACGACCGAGATCGTCCGGGGGGCCAGACCGGAGAGCGTCAGAGGTAGAAGCCACTCTTCACCAGCGAGGCGACATCCTCGCGGAGGTCGAGCGCTCGCAGCGTCTGTTTCTCCTCGTCGTTCAGGGTCCCCTGGGCGTACCGTTGCTCGAAGGCGTGTCGGGTTGGTCGTGGCCATGGTCAGTCCAGCACCGGCGTCAGCGGCCGACCACGTCCCAGCCCGGCGCGTCGCACAGCGTACACGCCGGAGCGTCCACCACCTCGGCCGCGGTGAGGTCACCCATCAGGCGGGCGCGCAGGAACGCCGTGAGCGGGCCGCGGAACTCCCCCCCGTCGCCGACCGGCTCGAAGTGGGTCGCGTTCGACAGCGTCGCCCAGGTCACCGGCGCGCTGGCCCCGGCGAAGATCGGGTCCTGGTGGATCGACGGGATCGCCAAGGTGTCGAGGCCCCCCGACAACAGGAACATCGGGGCATGTTGCAGCCCGATCGCGTCCTGGTCGAACTCCCCTCCGAGCGGGATCCACAAGATGTACGGTTGGACCGGCGCCGACGCCACCACCCGCGGGTCGAGCGCCGCCATCAGCGCCCCTGCGCCTCCCTGCGAGTGGCCGGCGGCGGCCACTTGTGCCTCGTCGATCCGGTCGAAGTACTCACTCGCCGGATCGAGGTCGGCCGCGAGCACCGCGTCGAGGCAGGTGAGCATCTCGGAGCCGTCGCCGGCGTTCGGAGTGTCCGCCGCCGCGACCACGAACCCGTGGCTCGCGAGGTGCTCGAGCAGCCCGAAGTACACGAGCGGCGTCGTGGCGGTGCCGTTGCCCCAGATCACCACCGGGTGCCGCACGCCCTGGGCCCCGAGCGTGGCCGGCCGATGCACCGTGCACTCGGCGAACGAGGGGTCCACCCAGGTGTCGAACGGGCCGGGGTCCTCGAACGAGCCGACCGGCGGGAACGTGCCGGTCGGGGTCGTGCCCTCACCCCCGGTGTCCCCGCCGCTGTCCGCGGTGGGGGGCGGCAGTCCGGTGCTGGGAGGGGACGACGTCGGTGGGGGCTCGGTCGGCGCCGGCGGCGAAGGGCTGCCGGGGTCCCCGCCGCAGGCGAGCCAGGTCAAGATCGTCATCGGCCCTCCGGAGCGCGTACGATACCGCACGGCGCACCGGGGCCGACGACGATCCGGGTGGGCTCACGACCCGAACGGGGAACACGGCTCGGTGGCGGGCAGGGTGATGGTCAACGTCTGGCCGCCGAACGCCACGTCCCACGTGCCGTCCGGCAGGTCGGCGATCGTGCAGGTGGTCGACGGGATCCCGCAGTCGTCGGTGCACTCGGCGCCCGGGGTGAAGTCGTCCTCCCACGACAGATCGGAGGTCAGCGTCACCGCCGCGCCGTCGAAGGTGGCCTCACAGCTCCCCGCGAAGGCGCGGGAGCAGCTCGACGACATGCACTCCTGCACCGTGACCAGGAACTCGGCGGTGCCTCCGCCGCCGGTCACGCAGACCTCACCTTCGTCGACGTAGGACTGGAGCCGCCAGTCCTCGGAGACCGGGCAGCCGGCCAGGGGAAGAACGACCAGCGCGAACAGACGGTTCATGACGCCTCCTGGCTCTGTTTTGCGCACCCGACGCCCGATCGGCCAGGCAGTTTCGAACATACCGTGGGTCCGGTTCGGACCCGGATGTGCAAATCTGTCGTACTGTGCGCCCCAGGTGGACCCGATCCAGGTTCGACCGCGGCTCCATCGGGCCACGCTGTCCCCACAACTGGGGACACGCCTCACCCACCGGGCGCGAGGCGGATACGAGCAGCCATGGTCCCTTTGACGGCAGTCGCCCTCACGGCTGCCGCCGCCGAAGTGCGGCGGATCGAAGGGGACTGGTGGTCGGAGCAGCTCGACTCGTCGGACGGGCTGCCGGCGTCGAAGATCAACTCGTTGGCCCAGGACGACCGGGGCTACCTGTGGGTGTCGACCGCCGGCGGGGTGGCGCGGTACGACGGGGAGCGGGTGTTCGTGGTGACCCGGCCGGGCCTCGGCATCGTCGAGGGGTCGGGGGTGAACGACCGGATCGTGCTGACCGACTCCCCCTCGACCCCGCTGATCGAGGTCGACCTGCACGGCGCCACCGCCGCCCTCGAGCGGCCGCCGGGAGTGATGAACTCCGCTGTGGTCGACGACACCGGTCGGCTGTGGCTGGTGGCCGACGGGGCGTTGTACCGGGAGGAGGCCCCCCGGGGCGACTGGCGTCGGGTCGACGCCGGGTGGTCCGACCCGCACCTCGTGGGTCGCGGACGGCACGGCTCGGTGTTGGTGGGCGACGAGGACCAGCTGTTCCGGGTCACCCCGGACGGGGCGGCGGTCCCCCACGGCCGACTCACCCACCTGTACAAGGCGGTCGAGCGGGACGACGGACAGATCGTCGCGGTCGCGAACATCTCGCCGTGGAACAACCTGTGCACGCTGGTCGCGATGCGCGACGGGCGGGTCGAGGTGCTGTTCCAGTCGGGCTCTCGGGTGATCGATCTGGTGGCGCGCGGCGACGAGCTGCTGGTGGTGTCGGACGACCAGATCGTCCGCCGCCGCGGCGACGGCCCGTTCGAGGTCCGTCCGAACCTCGACTGCTGTGGGGGCGGGCTGGTCGACGCGGCGCACGGCGTGTGGATCGCCGCCGAGTCCGGCCTGCGCCACTTCCCGAGCCCGTCCACCGTGTCGTACCCGGGGCTGTTGACGATCCGCGCCGCGCTCGACGGAGACGACGCGATCTGGGCGGCGACCTGGGGCGGAGTGGAGCACGTCCGCCTGGCGTCGGGCGCGGCCACCGCCGAGCGGACCCCGTTCCTCACGTTCGTCCCGTGTGTGGACGCGCAGGGGCAGGTGTGGGTGCAGGGGCGAGGGGTCACCGCCCGGCTCCACCCCGACGGCCGCCCGCCGGACCGGTTCGACGCCCCGCGGGCGCTCCCGCGAGACTGCCACCCCGGCGAGGACGGGCGCACCTGGTTGGCCTCCCACGAGGCGATCCAGGTGTTGCGCGGGGGCGGCCCCCCCCAGGTGGTGTCGGCCACCCCTGCCGGAACCCCGCCGGTGGAGGTGAGCGTCGCGGTGCTCGAGCACCGGGGCGCGGTGTGGCTGGCGACCGACGCGCGGGTGTGCCGTGCGCCGG
>JBEBJC010000857.1:0-3966 GCA_040080105.1 Myxococcota bacterium | reverse complement strand
GGGATACAGATTGACCACCACGAGGTCGACCAGCCCGATTCCCTGGGCTTCGATCGCCGCCAGATCGTCGGACCGATCGCGCCGGGCGAGGGGTCGCGGCCGCGGTCGTCGTTTGGGCGCTGGTCGGGGCGGCAGCGGCCACGGTCGCTGCCGGCCTGACCGGCGGGTGGCTCGAACGGGCCGCGGGGCTCGCCCCTCGGCTCGAGCTCCGGTTTCGCCAACGTCAGCTCGAGGTCGCGGGCGCGGTGACGTTGTTCCACTGGCTCGCCGTGCTCGGCTGGACCTGGATGGGCGAGCTCCTGGCGGACCCCGACACCCGGTTCACGTTCTCGTTCGTCGCCCACTTGGTGGTGATCGCGGCCACGGCGGTGGCCTCCTCGGCCCGGGTCGCCCGGGTGTCTGGCGCCGTCGGGTGAGCCCCCGCGCCCGCGGGGGGTTACGTCGACCCGCCCGGAGGGCGCATGTCTGAGATTCGCCACGACTGGACCACCGCCGAGGTCCGCGCGATCCACGATCTCCCGCTGATCGAGCTGATGGATCGCGCGCGCGCGGTTCACCGCGAGGTGTGGGGCGAGCACCGAGTCCAGCTGTGTCAGCTGCTGTCGATCAAGACAGGCGGCTGCTCCGAAGACTGCGGGTATTGCCCTCAGTCGGCCCGTCACTCCACCGGGGTCGACGCCGAGCCGCTGCTCCCGCTGGACCAGGTCCTCGCGTCCGCGCGCTCGGCGAAGGCGGCGGGCGCCTCCCGGTTCTGCATGGGCGCCGCTTGGCGCAGCCCGAAGGACCACCAGGTGGAGCAGGTGGCGGCGATGGTCGAGGGCGTGCGGGCGATCGGGCTCGAGGCGTGCTGCACCCTCGGGATGCTCACGGGCCCGCAGGCTCGGCGCCTCGCCGAGGCCGGGTTGACCGCGTACAACCACAACCTCGACACGTCGCCCGAGTTCTACGGCGAGGTGATCACCACGCGGACCTACGAAGACCGGCTGCGCACGTTGCAGCACGTGCGCGACGCCGGGATCTCGGTGTGCTGCGGCGGGATCCTCGGGATGGGAGAGTCGGTCCAGGATCGGTGCGGGATGCTGACGGTGTTGGCGAACCAGCCCGAGCACCCCGAGTCGGTGCCGATCAACGCCCTGGTCGCGGTCGAGGGCACGCCGATGGCCGGCCGCGCGCCCCCCACGACCGTCGACATGGTCCGGGTGATCGCCACTGCGCGGATCCTGATGCCGCACGCGATGGTCCGCCTGTCGGCGGGTCGCGAGAAGATGAGCGAGGAAGCGCAGCTGTTGTGCTTCATGGCCGGCGCGAACAGCCTGTTCTTCGGTGAGAAGCTGCTGACCACTCCGAACCCGGCGTACGAGGACGACCAGGCGATGCTGCGACGCGCCGGGATCGCCCCGCTGCAGCCCCAGGGGTGACGGTGAGCGGGTGATGGGATCTCCGCGGGACGGAGGTCCGAACGCCCACTGCCCGCTCAGTCGTCCGGGTGCGCCGGGGACTCACCGTCCCCCGGCTTGAGGTACCCGAGGTCGATCAACATCTGGCGCTGCGCTTCGAGGTCGAACCCTTCGTCACCCATCAGCGCCTTCATGCGCGGGCCCTCCCCGACCGGCGGGATCAGCACCGTGCCGGGCATCACCTCGAGCACGTCCCGGCCCGCGCGCCACCCGACCCGTCCGCGCATCGCCATCGTCACCAGCGGGTGGCCGTTGCGCTCGAACACCACCGAGGTCGGGTCCACGTCTGCGTCGAACAGCACGTACAGCAGGCCGTTGGTGGGCTTCGGCCCCGGCGTGAACGTCAACGTGGTCCTGTCGTCGGACAGCGTGACCTCGCCGATGTCGGACGGGACCCGCTGCGGCAGCTCGCCCCACGCCGTGTTCGCCGGCGTCTCCACCGACGCCTCCGGGTCGACCACTCCGGCGGAGCGGGCCGGCTGGGGCAAGCGGAAGGTGTACGTGCTGTTCGCCGCCTCGTACAGGTCGACCCGGATCCGCCAGCCGCGGCCGACCTCCATCCCGTGGGCCCGCGCGAGCGCCTGCCGGAACGGCTCGAGCGGCACCGTCGGGCCGAGGTTCTTCGACTCCTTCGGATCGGCGACCAGGTCGTACAGCTCCTCCTCGCCGCTCGCCGTGTGCAGGACGTACTTCTTGCCGTCCCACACGACGGCCCACCGCTCGAGATCGTACCGGAGGTGCGCGACTCCGATCTCGCGCTGGTCCCACCCCGCGCCGTCGTCGGTGCCGAGCAGGAGGCCCTCGAGCGAGCGGCCGTCGGTGGGCGGGACATCGGTGAACCCGGCGAAGTCGTACAGGGTGGGCGCGATGTCGGCGAGGGTGACCGGGGTCGAGATCGAGCGCGGCTGCGACTGGCCGGGGCCGGATCGGAACACCAACAGGGCCCGGGTCGTCTCGTCGAACACCGAGTGGTTGTGCTCGAACCCGCCGTGCTCCCAGAACTCCTCGCCGTGGTCGGAGTGCACCACCACCAGCGACTTCCCCGGCATCCGGTCGAGCGACGCGAACAGCCGGCCGAGCTGCTGGCTCATGAAGTGCATCTCGGCGTCGTACCGCGCGACGATCTGGTTCTTCCGCCGGTCGTTCAGCGCGCGGCCCCGCATCCAGCCGTACACCTCCCACCGGTTGAACACCTCGGGCAGCTCGGGATCCGGGTCGTCGACGTACATGTCCTGCGCGCCGCCGGGCGCGTTGTAGAACAGGTGCGGGTCCATCAGGTGCAGGAACAGGAACGTGTCCCGGTCGGGGTACCGCGACAGGAACTCGAGGCCCCGGTCGACCTGCGAGTCGGCCTTCCCTTGGCTGTCGTACCACCAGTCGTCGAACCCCTCGTCGAACTCGAACCGGGGCTGCAGGTGGACGTTGGCCACCACGCCGCCGGTCGCGAACCCGTGCTTCTGGAACACCTCGGCCAGGTTCTCGGCCCCCACCGCGTCGAGGGGTCTGCGGCCGGTGAACGCGGTGCGGAACGACGGCCGGGTGCGCGGCGCCGGGGCCCAGGTGTGGTCGAACACGGTGCTGGTGCGCGCGACCTCGTCGAACTCGGGCGTCGGGCGCTCGTACCCTGCGAAGCCGAAGTGGTCGGGCCGGGTCGTGTCGAGGCCGACGACCACCACCCGCCGCACCGGCCCGGTGGGCTCGCCCCAGATCGACGGCGAGCCGAGGAACACGTAGTCGAAGTCCGAGCTGTACGTTCCGCTCGGGGTCGGCGCGACCTCGGTGGAGAGGCGCACGGTCACGTGCTTGCCACCCCAGCTCGACAGATCGACCTTCCACCGCTCGAAGTCTTCGACCATCGCTACGGGCTTGCGCGCGACCACCACCTCCACCCCGTCGGCGATCACGGTGAGGGTCACGCTGGCGCCGTCGCTGCGCAGGTTCCGCAGGGCGAGCGGAGCGATGGTGGTCCACGCCTCGAACACCGCCCCGGCCGGCAGATCGACGTCCCACTCGGCCTTCGCGGGGGCCGGCAGCAGCAGGCCGTCGCGCGTGCGGGTGCCGAGCGTCAGCTCGAACGGCACGAACTGCTCGGGCGACAGCGCCGCGGTGCCGAAGTCGCGCCGGAGGATCTCCTTCTCGAGCGGCGGGTACGACACCGTGATGTCCGGCAGCTCGCCATCCTTGAGCGACACCAGCACCTTCTCGCGCTCGAACCGCCACGCCTCTCCGGCCAGCGTGTTGGAGTAGGTGATGGGGCGGCCGGCCTGGAACAGCGTCATCCCTGGCGGCGCCGCGACCCGTCCCTCCTCGTTGACCTCGAGCACGAACGGGGACGGGCCCCGGTACACGGCCGTGGTCTTCCGTTCGCGGAACGGCGTGTCCTCCAGCGGCAGCGGGAACTGGCTCGTGGGGGCGAACCCCGGAGGCAGGACGGTCTGCGGCAGCTCGTACCGACCTGCGGCGCGGGCGAGCTCCAGCACCGCGGTCGCGCCGCAGGTCGGTACGAGCT
>JBEBJC010000052.1:0-17350 GCA_040080105.1 Myxococcota bacterium | reverse complement strand
GGTCGAGCACCCCCTCCCCCCGCCGCACCCGCTGGACCTGCACGCTCCACTGGCCCGGGGGCGCCCCCGAGTCTCCGTTCGACGCGTAGTGGCTCCACGCCACCAGGATCGTGCCGTCCGCGGCGCGCGCGAGCTCGGGGTCGCCCACCCCAGGGAGCGCGACCTCGTCGATCGGGACGGCCGGATCGTCGGCGAGCCACACGAGCGCCTGGGACCCGTCGCTCAGAACGACCGCGGTGGCGTCGGCGTCGCGCAGGGCGGCGATCGGGGTTCGGCTCTCGGCCGGCCCGATCGCGGACTGCGGGGCGGTGGCCCCGGAGGCGGAGAACCCGACCCGCTGGGTGAGCGGGTCGGCGAGCCAGTGGGAGTCCTCGAACACGATCGTACACGGGCCGGCGCCGCACCCGCCCTCGAACGCTCCCGGCCAGCCGAGCCCGGTCGCGACCTCGACGGGCGCCGGGGTGAACGCCCCGGTGGGCGGGACGGGCACCGCGACGATCGACGCGACGAGCTCGTAGTAGTCGGTGAAGGGCACCCCGACGACCAAGTACGACGTGCCGTCCCACAGGCCGCGCTGCCAGCCGGTGGGGAGCGCCAGCCCGACCGGCTCCCCTTCGGGCACTCCGGACGGACCGAACCGGGCGGCGCGCAACAGCGACGTGCCCGACGCGTGGTCGAGCACCAGCCACCCGTCGGGGCTGCCCACCACGTCATGGATCGGATCGACGGGGATCGCGTCCCCCACCCACACCCCGGCCGAGACCGGCTCTGCCGCCATCGCCACCGACAACGCCCACATTCGACACCCCGCACCGACAGCGTGCCACACCGTCATCGGTCCTGGCGAACAAATTCCCCCGCACCCTCTCCCCCGATGTCCCGCCCCGCAGAGGGGAGAGGGGCCGGGCGGAGCTACGGGGACCAGGACGCCGACAACCCCAGCGACCACCCGTTGCGCAGCTCCTCGCTGATCGCGTCGCCGGTGCGCTCGCGGCTCGGCCAGTCGAGCAGGTTCGCCCCGCGGGCGCGCACCGTCCAGTGGCTGCCGACCCCCTGCGACACCACCAGGTCGACCCGGTGCACCGGCAGCTCGTACGTGTCGGGGATCCCGGAGGTCCCCACGTCGACGATCCGCGGCCCGAAGGCGTTGTACAGCAGCGCGAGGTTCCGCCGGGTCTCGGGGTCTTCCCACGACAGCTGCGCGTTCGCGACCCACGGCGACTGGCCCTGCAGCGGCCGCTCGTCCGAGGTCTGGTTCCCGTCGGTGCCCGACAGGTCGACCGACGACGCGATCGCCGACGCGTTGGTGGTGAACCACAGGTCGGACACGAGGCGCTTGCGCAGGTCGACCTCGGCGCCGAGGTTGGTGGCGCCGGTCGCGTTGTCGAACGTGCCCACCGAGCCCGACACCGCCGACACCGCGACGATCGACTCGATCGGGTGGTGGAATTGCTTGTAGAACACGCCGGCGCTCACGCTCTCGCCCTGGGTCGGGTACCACTCCCACCGCAGGTCGAGGTTGTCGATCGTGGCGCGGTCGAGGTCGGGGTTGCCGTACAGCAGGCGGCCCGACCGGTAGTCGAAGAACGCGACCTCGGACAGCTCGCGGAACTCGGGCCGGGACAACGTGCGGCCGTACCCGGCGCGCACCAGCATCCGATCGGGCTCGTCGGCGGGTCCCACCGCGAGCGTCGCGGTCAGCGCGGGCAACAGGTCGGTGGTGGTCAGGTCGGCGCTCACCGGGGCGGCGTCGGTGGAGAACAGCTCGAACGTCTCCACCTGCTGGGTCGACGCCTCGACCCGCGCGCCGACCAGCGTGGACAGGCGCTCGGTCCACGCGACGTCGCCCATCAGATACCCGGCCATCAGCCGCTGCCGCGCGGTGTAGTCGTCGCTGCTGGTCGTGTTCTCCTCGAGCTCGAGGTACCCCGGGTCACCCGTACCCTCGGCGCCGATGTTCTCGGGGACGATCACGTCCTCGATCGGCGCGGACAGGTCGATGCCCTCGCTGCCCTGGAACTGGAACCCGAACCGGCGGGTGGTGGAGGTGCGCTGGCGGCGGACGGTGGCGAACCCGGTGGACAGGGTCGACCGCTCGATCGGGACGGTCCAGTCCACCCCCACGTCGTGGGACACGTCGACCAGCGACGTGTACAAGATCTCGCTCCACGACCCGCGCTGCGACAGCACCGGCCCGGAGTCGGTGACATTGTACGTGTAGTCGCGGCGGTCGGGCTGCAGCCCGGTGGCGCGGGCGAACGCGTACCGCGCCGCCAGGGTGGTCGGGCCGAGCTCCTGCCGCAGGGCGAGCTGCTCGAACACCAGCTGCTGCTCGACCCAGTCGATCCGCCCGCTCTCGGTGTCGGCCGACCCGGTCGGGTCGTCGGCCGCGTACTGCAGCGCGCTGCCGGTGCTGTTGCGCATCACCAGCGTGGTGGAGCGCAGGCCGCGCCGCTCGCTGTCGGCCCCGACCGCGAGCGCGCCGCCGAGCCGGACCCGGTTCGACGTCTCGGCGAAGTTCGTCTGCCGCTTGAGCTGCAAGCCCTCCGAACCGGTGCTGTACGACTTGCGGAACCCCTCCTCGAGGTCCCACCCGTTCGAGAACACCACCCCGGCGAGGGCCCCGAGGTCGGTCGCCCCGGCGCGGACGCTGCCGCCGCCGGTCACGGTCGCGCCGAGGTCGGGCGGCAACGCCCGCGGGTCGAACCCCCACCGGTTCTCGATCGCCTCGCCCAGCGTCTCGAGCTCCTCGGCGGAGTACCCGTCGTCGGAGAAGATTCCGCCGGCCTTGATCGGCTGGTCGTCACTCGCCGCCGCCACCGACGGGGGCAACGCGCGGAACCCGGCGCCGAGCCCGAGCCAGTCGGTGGGCCCGCGGGCCCCGACGAGCCCCTGGGCGCCGGTGGTCCCGGACACGTACCCGCCGGACGCCGACAGCTGGAGGGTCGGCTCCTTCGGGATCGCGCGGGTCCGCACCTCGACCACGCCCCCGCCGAACTCGGCCGGCCGGTTCGGCGAGAACGTCTTCTGCACCACGACCGCCTCGAGCAGCGCGGCCGGGAACAGGTCGAGCGGGACGACCCGCTTCTCGGGCTCCGGGCTCGGCAACGAGCTGCCGTCGAGCAGGGTGGCGGAGTACCGGTCGCCGAGGCCGCGCACGTACACGTACTTGCCGCCGACCACCGTGAGCCCGGTGACCCGGCGCAGCGCGGCGGCGGCGTCGGTGTCGCCCGCGCGCGACATCTGCTCCGCGCCGAGCACGTCCGACACGGTGCTCGACTCCTGGCGCTCGTCGAGCAGCGACGCGGCGTTGCCGGTGATCTTCGGCGCCTTCACCGTCAGATCGTCGAGCACGAGCCCGGCCGGGACGAGCACGACCGACACCGCGCGGCGCTCGTCCGACGCGACCTCGACCCCCACGGTCTCGGTGCCGTACCCCGCCCGCACCGCCGACAGGTCCCACCCGCCGCCCGGCAGCACGAGTGAGAACCGCCCCTGCGCGTCGGTGGTGGCCTCGACCGCCGACCCGCGCACGAACAGCCGCACCGACCCGAGCGGCTGCCCGGCGTCGTCGGTGACGATCCCGTCGAGGGTCCCGGGGGGGCCGGTCGGCAGATCGGTGGCCGCGGGGCCGTCCACCGGCGACTCCACCGTGACCACCACCTCGCCGAGCCCGACCGTGACCAGCAGCTCGGTGGTCTGGCCGGAGAGCACCCCCACCCCGGCGACCACGGTGGACCCGAACGGCCCGGCGTCGATCGACACCGCGAACGACCCGGCGGGTGACGCGAGCCGGAACACCCCGTCGGGGCCTGCGCGCACGACCCGCTCGCCCACGCCGACCTCGGCCGGGACCGGCACCCCGTCCGCGCGGAACACCACCCCGACGATCTCGCCGTCCTGGGCGAACGCCGCGGCCACCCACGCGATCACGAACACCCCCGGATCGGATCACACTGGGCCATGATCTGGCGCAGCTCGGTCGCGCGCCGGAACACCTCGGGGTCGCTGATCCCGGTCAGCCACCGCTCGGCCCGCTCAGTGTCGCCGAGCCGGAACGCGGCGTACGCGAGCCCGTACGCGACGCCGTCGTCTCGGCCGAGCCCGAGCCGGGTCAGCCGCTCCTCCAGCGCGAGCGCGCGATCCCAGGCCTCGGCCTCGAGCAGCAGCCCGAGCCGCTGGCGCGCCTTCGACACCGGGTCGACCACCGACCCGTTCACCCGCAGCGCCGCGTCGAGGTCGCCGCCCCGGCGGTACGCCTCGGCCGCTTCGAGCGCGAGCGCCGGGTCGAGCACCGCGCCCCGCTCGAGGAACCGGCCGGCCGCGCGCGGCAGCCCCGCGTCGATCGCCGCCCGCGCCGCCTGTACGTACAGGTCGCGGTCGGGGCCCTGCTCGAGGATCGCCGCCTCCAGGATCACCAGCGCCTCGGTGGTCTCGCCGCCGCGGCGCAGCGCCTCCGAGATCGCGACCGCGTCGTCGGCGTCGGAGTCGGGTCGGGCCAGCAGCCCCTCCCCCTGCTCGCGCGCCTCGCGGAACAGCCCGAGGCGAACCAGCAGGAACACCTGCTGCCGCTCGAGCTCGGGCTGGTCCGGGAACCGCGCGGCGCCAGCGACCAGCGCGTCGTACGCAGCGGACGGGTGGCCGGCCATCTCGTGCGCCTCGGCCCGCAGCAGCCACGACCCGGGGATCGCGGCGCCCACCTCGCCGGTGCGGTCGAGCGCGGCCAACGCAGCGGCGGGCTCGCGCGTCGCCAGCCGCGCCCGCGCGAGGTGCATCTCGAGCAGCTCGCGCCCGTCGGTCGCCACGCCGAGCGCGCGCTCGAACGCGGCGGCGGCGTCGACCGCCCGCTCGGCCCGCAGGTCGACCAGCCCGCGCAGGGTCCAGTACCGCTGCACGTCGATCCCTTCGGCCGCCGGATCGATCTCGGCCAGCACCGCGCCGGCGCGCTCGTAGTCGCCGTCGCGCACCAGCAGCGCGGCGAGCGCCACCCGGTCCTCCTCGGGCGCGGGCGCGGGCCGGGCGAGCGCGGCGGCGGTGAACCACAGGAACAACAACCGCACGGGCTACTCCAGCTCGAAGGTCAGCGTCTGCCGCACCCGCACCGCGACCGGCATCCCCTCGTTCCGACCGGGCTCGAACGCCCACGACTCGACCGCCGCGACCGCCGCGTCGTCGAACACCCCGGGCGGCTCGGCCTCGACCACCGTCACGTCCTGCACCGAGCCGTCCACGTCGACCACGAACGACAACGTGACCCGACCCGACTGCCCGAGCGAGCGAGCGCGCGCCGGGAACGTGGGCGGGGTGCGGGTCGTGGCGCGCGGCGGGTCCTGGACGCTCCGCTCGTCGACCACCGCCCCGCCCATCTCGCCGACCAGCGCGGCGGTGGCGTCGGCCAGGGCCAGGTCGGCCGCGCCGCCCAACCCGAAGTCGAGGCCCGACAGCCCAGCCGCGAGCATCGGACCCGGCGCGGCGGCCGCGCGGCTCGCCCGCTTGACCGGCGACGAGCGCTGCTTGCGGCCCGCGTCCGGCGGCTTCGGCTTCGCCGACACGTCGAGCTCGGCGATCGTGGCCACCGGCTCGGTGACGACCCGCTCGACCTGGGCGTTCATCCCGAGCGACAGGCCGACCACCCCGAACGTGCCGAGGACGCCGATCCCGAGCGCGCCGAGCCACCGGAGCATCACCCCTCCTCGGCGTCGGTGACCACGCCGATGTCCTTGGCGCCGGCGAGGCGGCACTGATCGACCACCTCGACCAGCTTCTCCGCCGACACCCGCCGGTCGGCGACCACCAGCACCTGCCCGCCGGCCGGGCCGAGCGCGTCGCGGACCCGGCTCTGGATCATCCACGGGCGGACCAGGGTCTCGTCGACGTACACGTCGAGCGACCGGTCCACGAACACCCGCAGCGCCTTGCTCGATGCCGGCGTGGCGGACTTCGCGCCGGGGCGCTCGATCTGCAGCTCGGCGTCCTTGGCGAACGTGGTCGTGACCATGAAGAAGATCAGCAGCACCAGGATGCAGTCGATCAGCGGGACCACGTCGATGTGGGGGTCCGCGTGTTGCGCGCGCGCCCGTCTCATGTGGCGACCTCCTCCCGGTGGGCCCCACCGAGGATCTCCTTCAGCTCGTCGAGCTCGTGCTGCAGCCGCTCTTCGCGGTGGTGCAGGAACCCGCCCATCAACAGCCCCGGCACCGCGATCGCGAGCCCCATCTGGGTCGCGTACAGCGCCTCGACGATCCCGCCGGCGATGCCCTCGGACGCTGCCGACGTGGACGAGGTCCCGAGGGACCCGAACGTCTCGATCAGCCCGGTCACCGTGCCGAGCAGCCCGAGCAGCGGGGCCATCCCCACCAGCACCCGGGCGAGGGTGGCGCCGGAGCGCAGGCGGTCTTCGAGCTCGCCGAACGACTCGTCGAGGTACGGCAGCGGCACCGAGCCGCCGCGCTCCCGCCACAGCTTCGCCCCGCGGCGCAGCGCCTCCGCCACCACCCCGTCGGACCGCGGCGCGCCGTCTCGCAGCGCCTGGCCCACCAGGTGGCGCAGCGGGCCGCGCACCCCCCGCCGCACCGTGAGCAGGCGGTGCCCGAGCGTGGTCCACAACACGAACGCGGTGCAGAACAGCGCGGGCATCACCACCCCGCCCTCGGACCACAGGTCGCGGACGTGCCCGAGCAGCGAGATCACGCCGACTCCCGCACCAGCTCGGGCCGGGTCGGCTTGCGCTCGAGCGCGTTGACCAGCGCGAGCGAGCCGCGCTCGAGGGTGTTCTTGATCGACTCGCCCACCGTCGCGAGCACGTTGCCCGCGAGCAGCGTCGGGATCGCGACCGACAGGCCGAGCGCGGTGCAGATCAGCGCCTCGGCGATGCCTGCCGACATCAGCTTCGGGTTGCCGGTGCCGTGCTCGGTGATCACGTCGAACGTGGCGATCATCCCGGTCACGGTGCCGAGCAGGCCCAACAGCGGCGCGCCGGCGGTGATCACCACCAGCGCCGAGGCGAACCGGTCCACCTTCGGGATCTCGCGCAGCAGCGCCTCGTCGACCACCCGGTCGACCTCTTCGCGGCTGCGGTCGGTGGCGTCGAGGATCGCGGCCAGCACCCGCGAGGTGGGGTTCGCCCGCGCCGCGACCAGCTGCCGCGCCGCGTCGACCTTCCCTTCGGCCACCCGCGCGTTCACCTGCTGCACCAGCGCCCACCCGCCCCGGCGGGCGAACACGAGGGTGAACGCCCGGATCGCGGCCAACACCGCGCTGACGCACCCGAGGCCGAACAAGATCTGGCCCATGGTGCCCGAGTCCTCGAGCAGCTGCACCAGGCCCCCTTCCTCCTCCGCCTCGGCGGTCGCGCGGTCGGGCTCGTACAACACGACCTCGAGCGCGGCCGGGCGCTCGCCGCGGGCCAGCGCGGCGGCGGTCGCGGACCCGAACTCGCGCCGGAGCTGCATCCGGCCCTCTCCTGCGGGGGCGAGCGCGCCCGACCCTTGGTCGGACAGGCCCCACGACGCGACCTCGCCCCAGGCGTAGATCTTGCCCTGCACCGCGGTGCCGTCGGGCAGGAAGAACGAGCCGTCGCGCAGCCCCACCCGGTTCGAGTCGCGGATCGCCTGGTGGGCCGCGGCGAACACCCGCGGGACCGACGCGCTCGGGTCGTCGATCGTCCCGAGCGACAGCGTGTCGGACGCCTGCTGCACCGTCGACCGCAACATCGCGTCGGCGTCGTCCATCACCTGGGTCTCGCGCTCGACCCGATCGAACCCGTCCTCGGCGCGGTCGGCGGCGCGGGTCGCCGCCACGAGGCCCGACTGCAGCGACTCGAGCGCGGCGTCTGCCTGGTCGACCTTGCCCGCGGCCTCGCGGTCGAACTCGGCGAGGCGCTGCACGAGCTCGGCCTTCTCGGCGGACAGGTACGCGTACTCCTTCTGGTACGCCTGCTCGAGCGGGGACTGGGCGAACGCGAACGTCGACAGCAACGCGATCATCGGGCAGCTCCCGCGTCGGGCAGGGTGAAGGCGCCCGTGCGGACGCCGTGCTTCATCTTGTCGAACAGCGCCGCGACCTCGAGCTGTTCGTCTCGCGAGTCGAACGTGGTCCAGGTCCAGCCGGAGCCGGAGTTCACCGCGGCGCCCACCACGTCGCCGTCGGTGCGGAAGTACAGCGCGACCATCCCGATGCGGGCCACGTCGGCCAGCACGTCGCCGCTCGGCAACGGAACGACCTGCCGGTCGAGCCCGTTCTCGCGCGACAGGCGCATCTCGTCTTCGGTGAACGCCCACAGCCGGGCCACCCCGGCGGCGGGGGTCAGCTGGCCGCGATCGAGCTCGGAGGTGAGCCGATCGAGCTCGGCCAGCCGCTCGGTGGTGTGGAACGGCAGCCCCTCGGACACGAGCGCGCGGGTGTCGGCGATCGCCTGCCGCAGCGCCGGCTCGAGGGTGCCCTCCACGTCGGCGTGCGCCGACAGCTCGGTCCGCCTCGCCTGCTCTTCGTCGAGGACCTGCGCCAGCCGCAGCTCCTCACGGCGAGTCTGGACCTCGATCTCGAGGCGCTGGGCCTCGATCGCCTTCAGGCGGTTCCGGAGGTCGTCCTTGCGCTGCTGAAGGTCGTCGGACAGCGTCTCCACCTCGCGCCGGAGCTTCGCGAGCTCGGCGGCGCGGGAGTCGGCGCCGTCCTGGGCGTAGGCCGTCAGGAGCCAGAGCGAGGCGAGCCACATGTCAGTTCGCCGCCGACGAGGTCCAGCCGGCGGTCCAGTCGGAGGCGCCGAACCCACCCACGTAGTCGGCCGCGTCGAACCACGGGTCGGCCGGGGCCTGGCCCGCGCCGAGCAGCGGCGAGCCGGCCGCCGGGACGAAGTTCCACGCGCCCGGGTCGGTCAGCTGCAGGTCGGTGACCGAGCTGTTGCCGGCGCCCGCCGCGAACACTTCCTCTTCGGTGCCAACCTCGGTCTCCTCTTCGGACTCCTCGAAGTCCTGCGCGCACGCGATCACGGTCCGCTCGAGCACCGCGTCGCCGTTCGCGAACGCGTCGAACGTGGCCTGGTCGCGGATCGCGAGGCACGCGGACGAGAAGCCGGTCGCGGCGAAGTTGTACGCCCGGGGCGACGCGCCGCGGCGGAACAGCATCCCGTAGTTGTCCTCGGCGATCGCCGTGGAGCCCGCGAAGGTGATGTTCGACATCGTCGGGTTCGACACGGGCGACGCGAGGTTGTCCTCTTCGTTGTTGTCGCACTCGGTGCCGTTGTTGCCGGCGTCGTCGGCCTGGATCACGACCGCGTGCTGGATCTTGCCCTGGAACCCGAGGTCCCAGTCGATCCCGTCGTCGCCGGGCTCGCTGATCACCAGGTGCTTGGCCTGGGCGGTGCCGCCGAAGAACTCGATGCCGTCGTCGAGGTTGCGGTGGACCTGGATGTAGTCGAGCACGGTGCCCGAGCCGACGCCCTGCAGGCCGAGGCCGTTGACCTCGTTGTCCGGGCTGATCTCGGTGCCGCCGAACTCGATCACCACGTACTTCAGCACGCCGGACGAGTCGGCGCCGTCGGTGCCGCCGTAGGTGCCGGTGCCGCCCTCACCCGCCGCTTCACACGGGGTCGCGCCGTCGGTGCAGGCGTTGATCGGGGCCTTGCCGTTGATCACCACCCCGCCCCAGTCGCCGCGGGCGCGCGAGCCCTCGGCCTGGTCGGAGGTGAACACGATCGGCGCCGCCGAGGTGCCTTCGGCCATGATGTCCGCGTTGCGGCTGACGATCAACATGCCGTTGGTGGCGGACTCGCCGTAGATCTTGGTGCCCGCCTCGATGGTCAGGGTCACCGGGTTGGTGTCGTCGCCGATGATCACCGCGCTGCGCAGCAGCCACGGGTGGGCTGCGTCCAACGTCATGTCTTCGGTGTAGGTGCCCTCGAGCACACACGCGCCGTTCTCTTCCACACACCCGCCGGTCGTCTGGGTGTCGGTGCCGGTCTCGCCGGACGACTTGGTGCCGTCACCGGTGCACGCCGCGAGCAGGGAAGCCAGGAACAGGGTCGGCCGCATGGTCATCTCCTCGTCCCTCGGTCGGAATCGACCCGAGGACCTCAATGTAGGAGGCGACCGTGACGAGGACGGCGAACTCTCGGTGTCGAGCCCGGCGCCCGGGTGACGATTCGAGGGCCGACCCGTCGCCGATTCGTCACGCGTGGCGACTCAGGGAGGTAGAACCCGCGCCCGCGCGTCCGTCACTCGATCGACACCGGGAACCGACCGCGGGCCCAGTCCGCGATCCGCGCGACAGACTCAGGATCGACCGCCTCCGGGAGCACGATCAGCGCTCCGAGCGTGCCGGCGAACCGCGAGTTCGGGCCGTAGTACGGGTCGTCGAGTGACCCGCCGACCCGGGACCACCCGCGCGGCACCGCGCCGTACTCCGCGAAGACCGGAGAGCCGGCCGGGGCGCCGTCGACGTACACCTGCACCGTCCCGTCGACCGCGTGGGTCAGCCCGGCGAGGTGCACCTCACCTACCCCCTCCTGCAGCCCGGCTCCGCCGGTGACCCGGGTCCACAGCGGCTCGCCGTACGAACCCACGCCGTCCGACAGGTTCACCAGCGCCACCGCGCCGTCGCTGAGGCCGATCGAGCTGCGCGGCATCCACCCCGAGTCGACCGGCCCGCCGAGCACCGTGCCGAGCGGGGCGTACGTCTCCTGCCACCCCCACGGGGCCGGCAGGTGCGGGGCGCGCGCGACCCACAGGGCGGTGACGCCGTCGGGGAGCAGCTCGGCCTCCACCCGCGCGAGCACCGCGTCGGACCCGTCGAACCACAGCCCGGCCGATCCGGGTCCGAACCCGTCGTCGACCGCGAGCGGCCCGACGGCGCTGGCGGTCAGCTCGACCGCGTCCGCGCCGCGATCGGTCCACGTCCGGACCACCCGCCCGCGCACCGGGACCAGGCGCCACACCGACTTGTCCGGGCCGTCGCCGAACCCGAACGAGTAGTTGCCCCCGGCGAGCACGAGCGCGTCGGGCGTGACCCCCACCCCCTGCGCGTGGGAGCCCGGCACCGGGGAGTCGTGCGGCAGCGCGGTCCAGGTCTCGCCGTCGGCCGAGCGCCACACCTCGGTCGCGTTCGCGGTGGGCCAGCCGTTGGCCGAGTCGCCGTAGGTGAACCCGAACAGGATCCACAGCTGATCGTCCCACACGACCACGTTCGGCCAGATCTTGCCGGCCCAGGGCGGATCGGCGTGGCGCCGCCAGGTGACGCCGTCGGTGGTCGACCACACCTCGTTCGACATCGACGAGCCCACCGCGTCGTCGCGGTACCGGGCGCACCCGACCAGCCACAGCTCGCCCTGGAACTCGACCAGGCCGTCGAGCACGCCGCACCCGGCCCACCGTGTGTCACTCGCGGGCGCGTCCGAGGCCACCTCGGTCCAGTTCACCCCGTCTTCCGAGCTCCACACGTCGTTGTGGTAGGTGTACTCGGAGGGGTAGCCGAACAGGTCCTGGCCGCCGACCATCCACAGTTTCCCGTCGTACACCCCGGAGACCTGGAGCGCCCGCTCGCTCCACGGGGGCTCGGCGACCTCGACCGTCCAGGTGAGCCCGTCCGCGCTCGACACCACGTCGTGGTTGTAGAACCCCTGGTGACCGTCGCCGCCGATCATCCACAGCCGGTCGTTCCACAGCGGGGTGTTGTGGGCGTGGCGCCGCTCGAACGCGCCGTTCTGATGGGGGAGCTCGAGCGTCCAGCGCACGCCGTCGGGGCTCGACCACACCTCGTCGGTGGTGTTCTCGGGCGGGTACGCCGTGCCGGGCGGGACCGGGCTGAACCCGACCGGCTCCTGCTCCCCGTTCCACCCGCCGACCATCACGAACCGCCCCTCGGACGGAACCCAGGTGACCGTGTGGCCGTCGCGCACCCGCCAGTCGGGGTGCAGCTCGGCGGTCAGCCGCTGCCACTCGTACCCGGTGACGGCCGAGCCGACCTCCACCCCCCACGAGGCGTCGAACAACCGCGCGCCGGGCAGCTCGGCCGGGCTCCACGCCTCGACCGCGTCGGCGAGGGTGGCGGCGGCGTCGAGGCGGATCACCACCACGTCGGCGGGCCCAGGGGCGACCGGCGGCGTGAGCACCTCCAGCTCGGTGTCCGACCGCACCACCCACCCGTCGACCGGCGCTCCGCCCACGGTGACCGTGCGCAGGCCCGGATCGGCGAACCCCACCCCGGACAAGGTGATCCACGAGCCGCCGATCGGGTCGACGATCGGAGGGTCCGCCGCGGTGACCCCCAGCGGAGGCGCGGGAGTGGACGGAGCCGGGGGCTCCGCCGGTGCGGGGGACGGCGACGGGACCGGGTCGGCGCGACAGGCCAGCAACAACCACATGGCCGAGCGTACCCCACTCGCGGGGTTACGGACCGCGGATGCGACTGTTGGGACTGTCGGACGTGCACGTGGGCCACTCGGCGAACCGCGCGAGCCTGGAGCAGCTCGCCCCGCACCCCGACGACGTGCTGCTGCTCGCGGGCGACGTGGGCGAGACCCTCGAGCACTTGACGCTCACGCTCGATCTGCTGGTCCCGCGGTTCCGCACGGTGGTGTGGGTGCCGGGCAACCACGAGCTGTGGACCACCGACGGGCTCGGCGGGGTCGCGAAGTACGACGCGCTGGTCGCGTCGTGCCGCAGCCGCGGGGTGCTCACGCCGGAGGATCCGTACCCGGAGCTCGCCCCGGGGCTGTTCTTGTGCCCGCTGTTCCTGCTGTACGACTACTCGTTCTGCCCGGACGGCCTCGATCCCGCCGGCGCGGTGGCGTGGGCGGCCCAGGCCGGGATCGTGTGCGCGGACGAGCGGCGGCTCGACCCCTCCCCGCACCCGAGCCGGGCGGCGTGGTGCCACGCTCGGGTCGCCGAGTCCGAGCGCCGGCTGCACGCGCTGCCGGCCGGCGCGCGCACGATCCTGGTGAACCACTGGCCGCTGCGGCTCGACCTGTGTCGGATGTTCAAGATCCCGCGGTTCACCCCGTGGTGCGGCACCTCACTCACCGAGGACTGGCACCGGCGGTTCCACGCGGAGCTCGTGGTCAGCGGCCACCTGCACATGCGGGCGACCGACTGGCGCGACGGCGTGCGGTTCGAGGAGATCTCGCTCGGATACCCGCGCCAGTACGACCCGGCGGTGGGGGCGCCCGGGTACCTGCGCCAGGTGTGGCCCGGCACCGACGCTGCGCCGAAGTCGGGGTTCGCCGGCCCGCAGTGGCACTTCTAGGAGCACCCGGTGACCCCACGCCTCGCCCACGGCTTCCTGTACGTGAAGCACCTCGAGCCGATGATCTCGTTCTACGAGCACGTGCTCGGGTTCGTCACCACCCGCAGCTCCCACCCGGGGTTCGTCACGATGACGCCCGGCCACGGGTTGCCGGGGCTCGCGCTGCACGTGCTGCCCGACGCGGTGGCGGCCGAGGTCCACCTCACCACGCCGCCGCGCGAGCGCGAAGACGCGGCGATCAAGCTGTGCTTCACCGTCACCGACCTCGAGGCGGCGCGCGCCGCGGTGGTCGCGCGGGGCGGGCTCGCGCGCGAGCCGTGGACCTGGGAGGGCGTGACGTACTGCGAGTGCTGCGACCCAGAGGGGAACGTGCTGCAGCTCCTCGTCCGCTGATCAGAGGATCTTCTTGCCCATCGCCGACTGGATCAGCCACACCGCGAGCTCGCCCGTGCGGTTGCGCAGGTCGAGGGTGGGGTTGAGCTCGACCATCTCCATCCCGAGCAGCTTGCCGGTCTTCGACGCGGTCTCGCAGATCAGGTGCGACTCGCGCACCGTGAGCCCGCCCGGCACCGGCGTGCCCACCCCCGGGGCGTCCTGGGGGTCGACGCCGTCGAGGTCGAACGACAGGTGCACCCCGGCGGTCCCGTCGAGCACGTGCTCGAACGCCTCGCGCACACACACGGCCGTGCCCCGCTCGTCGAGGTCACTCATCGTGTACACCCGCACCCCGGTGCGGGCGACGAGGCTCGTCTCGCTGAGGTCCACGTCGCGCACGCCGATGATCGCCACGTGCTCCGGCAGCAGCGCCGGCTCGTCGCCCGCGATCTGCACCAGCTCGCGCGGGCCGTACCCCAACAGCGACGCGAGCGGCATGCCGTGGATGTTGCCCGACATCGTGGTGTCGGGGGTGTTCATGTCGGTGTGGGCGTCGACCCACACCACCCCGATCCGCTTGCCCTTGGTGCGCCACGCGCGGGCGAGGCCGGAGACCGTGCCGATCGCCTGGGCGTGATCGCCGCCGAGCACCAGGGGGATCCGGCCGGCCAGGGCGTCGACCTCCACCCGGTTCGCGATCCGGCTGCACAGGCGGGTGATCTCGGGCAGGAACCGGGCGCGCGGGTCTCCCGCGTCGCTCGACTCGAAGCTCGACGCCCCGAGTGACGCCACGTCGACGACGTTGTGCCCGATCCCGCGGAGCCTCGGCACGAGACCGGCGACGTGCATCGCCGAGGCGCCCATGTCGGTGCCTCGCCGACCGGCCCCCAGGTCGAGGTGGACGTTGGTGATCGAGATGTCCATCCCCGGCCTGTAACCCTCGCGCGACACCTTTCACGTCCGGAAGGCCGAGACTGAGGGTGGGCGATCCGGTCCGAACCGGCGGCCCACGTGAGGTCGTCGATGACGGAACCGCTGCGGATGATGGTCACGTGTGAACCTACGCCCACCTCGCGCGAGCTCGTTCGGGGCCACCTGTACCTCACGCTGGGCAAGGAGTCCGACGGATCGTACGTCGCGGCGGCGCCTGAGGAGGTCGCGGACGCCGGGCCCACCGACGACGCGTTCCGCCTCGCGATGTCGATCCTGCGCCAGACCACCGCGCGCGCCGACCTGCACGCGATCGAGACGCTGCCGGGCATCCACCTGCTGGTGGCCCAGGACGGCCTGGCCGCCTCGCGGATGGTGTTGGTGCCCGAGCTGATGGGCAACGCGTTCGGGGGCGTGGTGGTGGCGGTGCCCGCGCCGGATCAGCTGTTGGTGGTGCCGTTGAACTCGGCCCGCGCGCTCGACGCGCTGCACATCCTCGCCTCCGCGCTGAGCTACGCGCTCGACGCCGCCGACGAGCCCCTGTCGGACCAGCTGTTCTGGTTCGACGGGACCCGGTGGACCGCGCTGCCGGTGGTGCACGGCGAGGACGAGGTCACGGTGGTGCCGCCGGCCGCGTTCGTCGGGGTGATGAACCGGCTCGCGTCGATGGACCTGGTCCAGGTGGTCGCGGAGTCCTGACGTTGCCGCCCCCGCGGGCGGTGTGTACGGTCCGGCGATGGCGGCGCTCGGCAACCTGTTGATGTCGTTGACCCAGATCCTCCCGTTGAAGGTGGTGATCGGGCTCGCGGCGGCGATCGTGGTGATCGGCGCTCCGTTCTGGTTCGAGTCGGTGCGCGACCGCCAGATCCGCGGCGCGGTGCGCCGGATGGTGCGGGCCGACCCCGCGTCTCGCGCGGCCCTCGCCGAGCGCGCGGTCGGGCTCGCCGGCGACAAGCCTCATCGGCTGCGGGTGGTGGTCGACAGCGCGATCAAGTACGACCAGCGGGCGCTGCGCGACCAGGCGCTGGACCAGCTGGACGCCGCAGGAGCCGGGGCCGAGGCCGCGCGAATCCGGCGCACGCTGCGGCCCGAGCCCCCGAAGCTCCGCGATCCACTCGAGGCGGCGGTGCGGATCGAGCAGCTGCTCGCCTCGGGCGCGATCGACGGCGCGCGCGAGCTGCTGGACACCGCCCGGCGGGCGTTCCCCGACGACCCCGAGCTGGCGGCGATCGAGCGGCGGGAGCGAGACGGCGTCAGCCCTTCGGCTTGAGCTTGCGGAACGGGTGCAGGAACGAGGCGAGGCTCGGCGCGGACCGGGTCTGGTACCACACCCGCCCCTTGCCGGTGAACTGCGCCACCAGCCCCTCCCCCGACAGCAGCAGCGACTTGAGGCCGCCCGCCTTGACCACGTTCCACTGCAGGCCGTCGTCGAACGCGACGAGGTGGGTCGTGTCGACCTGGTACGTGCCGTCCACGTCGACCCGGGCGATCGCGCCGTAGCTCGACAGCCACAGGTCGCCCGTGCCGGAGCACTTCAACATCACCAGGCCCTCACCCGAGAAGAACCCTCGCGCGCCCGCCCACTTCGCCTCGGCCTTCACGTCGCCGGTCGACGCGAGGTACGACCCGCGCTGCACCACCAGCGTGTTGCCGGTCATCTGCAGGTGCTCGATGTCACCGGGGGTGGACGGGGCGAGATCGAGCCGCTGGCCGTCGGCGGTGGCGGTGTAGGTGTTCAGGAACACCGACTCCCCGCCGAGGGCGCGCTTCGCCGCCGCGAACAGCCCGCCCTTGAGGTTGCTCTCGAGCTTCAGCGCAGGGCTCATCCCCATCATCGCGCCGGTCTCGGTGATCACCTGCTCGCCCGACGACAACACCAGGTGGAGGCTCGCGTAGTCCGGACGGTTCCGGATGTCGATCTGCATCACGACTCCCGCGTGGGCAGCGACGGCCCGATGGACTTACCGAACTCGACCGGGTTCCTGGTCTGGATCCACAGCTTGCCCTTGCCGCTGAACTTGCACACGAGCCCTTCGCCGCCGAAGATGAACGCCTTCCACCCGTCGCCGAACCGGCGGACCGTGTACTTCAGCGTGTCCTCGAACGCGACCACGTGCCCGGTGTCGACCAGGAACTCGCCGTCGACCTCCACCAGCTTCATCGCGCCGAACGCGTTGAACGCGACCGGCCCCGTGCCCTTCGCCCGGATCAGGATGAACCCCTCGCCGGCGAAGAAGCTCCGCGCGCCGCCCCACTTCGCGTCGATCTCGACCGACGGGGGCGAGCACAGGTAGGCGGTGGACTGCATCAGCAGCGTGCCGCCGCGCAGCTCGTGGGTGTCCACGTCGCCGATCAACGTCGGGGCGAACGTGACCTCCCCCGCGCGACCGCCGGCGGTGTACCGGTTCTGGAAGAACGACTCGCCCGCGAACATCCGCTTCAACCCGGTGAACAGCCCGGCGACCAACCCCTGCTGCGGGTTGCCGGCCGAGGTCTCCATCGTGACGTGGGTGTCGCGGCTCACCAGGGCGCCGGCCTCACCGACCACGGTCTCGCCGGCTTCGAGCTTCACCACCGCCAGCGCATACGCCGGGCGGTGTCGGACTTCGATCACCATCGGGGCACCCTCAGTGGAAGTAGGCGGCGATCCACGAAACGAGCGACGACAGGTTGCGGGTCTGCAACCACACCTTCGGGCGAGGGCCCGGCTCGGCGCCCGGCCGGGGCGGCTTCGGCTTGAACTCGATCACGAACCCCTCCCCCGACACGAGCGCGGTGCCCCACCCGCCGGCCTTCTTCAGGGTGTAGG
>JBEBJC010000856.1:0-3974 GCA_040080105.1 Myxococcota bacterium | reverse complement strand
GGGCGTGCACCGTGTAGGTGAACGGGCCGTCTGCCAGCACCTCGCCGAGCCCGGACGAGCCCACCGGCAGCGCCGGGTCGGCCGCCGGCACCAGCGGCACACCGAGCGCCGCCGCGCCGAGCCCCACCGCGAGCGCGAGGTCGACCGGGGACGAGCTGAACGTCCGCTCGCCGGTCCCGCCGGGGAGGGTCAGGTCCGCTGCCAGCGCTGCTGCCGCCCAGGTCCACCCCATCCGCCCCCCCTTCGCCCGCGCAGGGTACTGCACACCGGGCCCGAACCGGGCTAAACCCGCGCGATGGATGTCGGCCGCGCGGTCACCGAGCACTTCAAGGTCTACCTCTGCGCCGCAGCGCTGCTGCTGGCCCTCGCCTGGCCGCTGGTGCCGGCGAAGTGGCGCCGCCAGGGGCTGCTCGCGTTGGTGTTGCTCGCAGGGGCGAACTACGCCCGGTGGGGCACCGAGGCGCTCACCACCCGAGTGGATGCGTACGACCTGCTCCACTACTACGTGAACGCCAAGTACTTCGACGAGCTCGGGTACCTCGACCTGTACCCGGCGATGTTGGTGGTCGACGCCGACAACGACGGCCCGTTCTTCGCCCAGGGCGAGACGTACATGGCGCAGGACGCGCAGGGGCACCACTTCGCGCCGATCGCCCAGGGGATCGCGCGCGGGCGCGAGATCCGGCCTCGGTTCACCGACGAGCGGTGGGCCGAGTTCTCCCACGACGTGTTGTACCTCGAGCGCACCGTCGGGTGCCGCGATCGCGATCGGCGCGGGCGGTGCCTGCGCGAGCTGTCCGACGAGCTGTACCGCCAGCTGATCAACGATCACGGGTTCAACGGCACCACCACCTGGACCCTGGTGGCGCGGCCGTTCACCGTGGTGCCGGTCGAGTGGGTGAAGCTGCTCGGCTACATCGACGTGGTGCTGCTCGCGGCGGCGCTCGGCGCGGTCGCGTGGGCGTACGGGGGGACCACCGCCGGCTGGACCCTGCTGTTCCTGCTCGTCACCTACTCCACCCGCTGGCCGTACTTCTCGTGGGCGTTCCTCCGCTACGATTGGGTGGCGGCGCTGCTCGGCGCGACGGCGCTGCTGAAGAAGGGCCGACCGCTGGCCGCGGGTGTGCTCGCCGGGTGGGCGGCGACGCTCCGGCTGTTCCCCGCGATGTGGATGTGGGGGATGTTCTGCAAGGGGGTCGCGGGGCTGGCCGGGCGGCGGTTGGAGCGCCCGGCGCTGTGGCTCGCCGCCGGGTTCGTCGCGACCGTCATCGCGCTGCAGGGAGCGGCGGTGGCGCAGTTCGGCACCCACTCGGTGGTCGAACACTTCGAGAACATGATGGACCACAACTCGGCCGAGCAGCTGTCGTCTCGGCGGATCGGGCTCGCGCTCGCGCTCGCGACCGAGCCGTGGCGGGGGACGGCGACCGAGATGGTGATCACGCCGGCGCGCAAGGCGAAGATCGACGCCCAGGAGCCGCTGCGGTACGGCATCGCGCTGGCGACGATGGTGGCGCTCGGGTACGCGGTGCGCCGCCGCGGCGACGACGAGGCGTTCGGCTACGGGTTCCTGCCGTTCTTCCTGCTCACCACCGCGAGCTACTACTACTACGTGTGCCGCGCGACCCTGATCGTGCTGCACGCGAGTGACCTCGACCGGTGGCGAAACCGGGTGGCGCTCGCCCTGCTGTTCGGGCTCGAGCTGTTCTCGAACGCGGCCGAGACGTTCCAGAGCGGGCACCGGCTGTTCCTGATCGGGACGCTCGCCTGGGGCCTGTGGCTGTACGCGGTGGTGGCGATCGGGTGGCTGATCCTGGACGACACCCGCGCAGATCGTACGAACAACGCCTGACGAGACCTGGTCATCTGTCAGAATCGATTTCGGCGAGGCGGTTCGGACCCAGGGTTTCTTCGGTTCAGACAGGCTCACCGCGGCGCGGCGGGACAGGTTGCCTGCAGGAGGAACCATGTCCGAGTCCCGTCTAGCTCTGGGTGCGGCCGCAGTGATCGGCCTCGCGCTCGCTCCCTCCGCCCACGCGTGTGGTGGGTTCTTCTGCAGCGCGGCCCAGCCGGTCGACCAGGCGGCCGAAGAGATCGTGTTCGACGTGAACACCGAGGCCAACCGGGTCACGATGCACGTCAAGATCGAGTACACCGGCCCGTCCGAGCAGTTCGCGTGGGTCGTGCCGGTCGCGCAGAAGCCCGAGCTCGAGGTGGGCAGCAACGCGATGTTCGCCGCGCTGTCGACCTGGCGCGCCCAGTGGCTGCTGACCCGCGCGTTCGGCGAGTGCGACGTGCTCACGACCAGCTCCGGGTACTCTTCGTCGTCCAGCGGCGGAGGCGGAGGCGGCGGAGGCGTGTCGGTGGTGTCGAGCGGGGTGGTCGGGCCGTACGAGACGGTGGTGCTGCGGGCCACCGACTCCGGCGAGCTGCTCGATTGGCTGGTCGACAACGGGTTCGACCTCCCCGCCGGGACCGACGAGGCGCTGGCGCCGTACGTTGCGGACGGGCAGTACTTCGTGGCGCTGCGCCTCGCGAAGGATCGAGACACCGGTGACCTGCAGCCGCTGGTGCTGAGCTGGCCCGGGACCGGGATGTCGATCCCGATCCAGCTCACCAGCCTCGCCGCCACGCCCGACATGGGCCTGCGGGTGTACGTGCTCGGCGAGCACCGCGCGGTGCCCCAGAGCTACCTGCACCTCGTGCTGAACGAGCTCGCGGTGGACTGGTGGACCGGGGGGGCGAACATCGACGCGGTGATCGCCCGCGCGGCCGACGAGGCGGGCGGCCAGGGGTTCTTCACCGACGCCGCCGGCGACCCCGGCGCGCTCGCGCCGCAGGTGTGGGAACAGCAGTGGGCGACCCTGCCCGAGGCGGTGGCCGCGACCACCGACCCCGCGGCCGCGATCCTCACCGTCGCGGGCTCCGGGCTCCCGCTCGACGACGACACGCTCGGCGTGCTCGGTGACGCGCTGGGCTTGTCCGCCACGTCTGTCGGGGAGCTCGACCTCGTCGACGTGCTCCAGTGCCTGATCCCCGGCTACGCGTACGGCTCCACCACCGGCGGCACACAGGCCTGTTACCCCGACCAGCTCGCGTCGATCCCGTTCGACCCGGTGGCGCTGGCCGCCGACCTGGACACGCGGGTGCTGGTACCGCGGGAGCGCGCGGCCGAGATGTTCACCCGGGCGCCGGTGATGACCCGGATGACCTCGTCGCTGTCGCCGGCGGAGATGACCGTCGACCCGACGTTCGTGTTCAACCCGGACATGCCGATGGTCGATGTCCTCCGGTTGGCCGAAGAGGCGTACAGCTGCGCCGGCGACCAGCAGAACGTGTTCGACGCCCCGCGCCTGCTGACCGTTCCGGACGGGCGGAAGGTGTCGCTCCCGTCGATCAACCAGCTCGGGGAGCTCGGGCTGAGCGAGATCGAGTGGCTCGAGTCACAGGGGCTCACGACGCCGACCAACGCGCGGATCGAGCGGACCGGCCCGTCGGGTCCGCCCGAGGTGCTGCAGGACAACACCGCGTTGTTGGCGCAGGCGCTCGACACCGCGGTGGAGGGGTGCGGGTGTCGGACCGGAGGCGGCGCGAGCGGCGCGGGGTTGTTGTTGGCCGCGGGGATCGTGGCGCGCCGGCGGCGTCAGCCCTCGCGCTGACGGGCCCGGGCCGCCATCGCCGACACCGCCGCCCGCTCCGACCGCCGCTCGGCCTCGACCCCCGGCGTGGGCGTGGGCAGCGCGGCGACCGCGCGCCGAAGGGCTTCGGCCAGCGCGACCGCGCCCCCGTGTGCCCGCACGGGGTGCCGGCGGCCGCCGCGCTCGACCACGGTGACCCAATCGCCGTCGAGCTCCACCTGCTCCACGTCCTCGAGCGCGACCGTGCGGGACTCGAGCCGAGGCTCGGTGCGCTCGATCCGGACGCTCTGCGGGGTGAGGCGGACCTCGACCCGGCCGCTGCGCCGGGAGCCCATCAGG
>JBEBJC010000855.1:0-3980 GCA_040080105.1 Myxococcota bacterium | reverse complement strand
CGGTTGGCTGGGGGTGCGGGGGGCGCCGCGCCGGTAGCTCCGGGCGATCAGGCCGCCGGGGTTGGCGGAGCGGCCTTCGACCGAGCGGCGGTCCACTCCCGCGCCGCCATCCACCGCGCGATCCCTGGGAAGTGCTGGTACATCCACCAGATGAAGTACACGTCGAAGCCTGGGAAGTTCTCGAACCGCCCGCGCTCGATCGCCCGGAGCAAGCTCTTCGCCACGTCCGCAGGCTGGTGGGTCTTCGAGAACGCTGACTCGGACTCCATTTTCCACACGGCCGCCGGCTTGGAGGCGTTCTCGTTCTTCAGGCCCGGGGTGTCGGTGGTGCCGGGGTAGAACAGCGCCACCCGGATGTTGCTCGGCGCGAGCTCGATCCGCAGCGCCTCCGCGAACCCTGCCACCGCGAACTTGCTCGCCGAGTACGCCGAGTAGCCCGGCATCGACATGAACCCGAGCGCCGAGCTGACGAAGCAGATGTCGCCCGAGCCCTGGGCGAGCATCGCGGGGAGGAACGCGCGCACGACGTTGGCGTGGCCCAGGTAGTTGCACTGCAGCATCTGGTCGAACGCGTCGTCCTCGAGCTCGTGTACGTAGCCCGGGCGGGCCATCCCGAGGTTCGTGACCACCACGTCGATCCCGCCGAGCTGCTCGAGCACCGGCGCCACCGCTGCCCGCACCGCGGCGCGGTCGGTGGCGTCGAGCGCGAACGAGGTCAGACGCTGATCCGGGCGCGCCACGGCGCGCATCGCGGCCACGGTGTCGTCGAGCGGGCCTTGGCGCCGCGCGGACACCACCACGTGGGCGCCCGCCGCTGCGAACGCCACCGCGGTCTCGCGCCCGATGCCCTCGCTCCCACCGACCAGCAGGACCCGCTTGCCCTGGAAGTACGACACGTCACCCTCCGCAACGGGGCGGGGACTAACGTGCTCAGCCGCCTTGCCACAACATCCGGGCGGACTCTTCGGTCGGATCCCACGGATCCATGAACACGTACGCCATCCCGCCGCGGGTGATGTCGAAGGTCACCACGTCGGTCGTCAGCTGCAGCGCGAGGCGCATCGGCCCCTGCCCGGTCGGGGACTGCGGGGTGTCGTCGGAGTGCAGCCAGATCGGCGTTCCTCCGAGCTTGTCGTACTTGAGCCCAGCGTACGCGGCCTTCAGCGATTGACCGCGCTCGCGCCCCTCGCGGATCGCGGCGGCCTCGTCGACGCGGGGGCCGACCGTCAGCCGCACCCGCCGGTACACCCGCACCGTCGGGGGGCCGTCGTACAGGTTGTCGTCGCGGACCCGCTGGAGCAGGACCTTGTTCGCGCCCTTCCACGGGTCCCAATCCTCACACCGCCCACCGGTGGCGTGGCAGATGAACACCGACATCCGCGCGAAGCCTTGCAGGTCGATCCACGGCCCCGAATCGATCTGGGCCATGTGACACATCGGCGAACCGCACACCCGGCACCGCGGCCATTGGTGCGATCGGATCCCGCGCGGATGCCCGCCGTAGGCGCCGACGATCGGGTCGCTCTCGCTCGTAGGCTTGAGCAGACGGAACGACAGCCACGTGGAGGACTTGGATTCACCCATCGCGTCGGATTGTGCCACTGTGCGGGCCTCCGGACCAGTATCGATCGGTGTCTCCGTGATGGTGGCGGTTCATCCGTACGAACGACGTGCTCATGGTTTGCCGACGAACACGCCCACCCCGATCCCGCCGTTCGAAAACGAGGCGATCTTCGGCAGCGTCAACCCGGCGCGCCGCAACAAGCCGGCGTCGGGGCACACCACCGCCACGCGGTACCCCCGGGCCGGGCCGCGCACCAACGCGGCGAGCTGGCTCCACGCGTCCGAGGTGGCGAGGCGCGCCCCGTACGGTGGGTTCACCACCACCAGGCCGGGACCCGGAGGGACCGGCGCGTCGGAGCACGGGACACACCGGAGCTCGATGTCCACGCCCGCGCGCTTCGCGTTCGCCTTCGCCGCGCGGATCGCGGACTCGTCGCGGTCCGAGCCCACGATCACGGTAGGGACCCGGGCGTCGGCGGGTTCGCCGCGCACCGTGGTCCACAGCGCGCGATCGTGCGACGGCCACCGCTCGAACGCGAACGCGCGCGCCCGCCCCGGTGCGAGCGCGGCCGCGATCGTCGCCGCCTCGATCGGGAACGTGCCCGAGCCACACATCGGGTCGATCAGGGGCTCGCCCGGCTGCCACTCGGCCAGCCACAACACGGCCGCCGCGAGGTTCTCGCGCAGGGGCGCCTCGGACACGTCGGCGCGCCACCCCCGCCGGTGCAGCAGCTCACCCGAGGCGTCGACCGACAGCTCGGCCTGCTCACCCTCGATCCGCACCAGGACCTCGACCGGTTCGCGCGGCGGCCGGCCGTGCTCCCGGCGCGGGACCCGGAGCGCGTCGCGGATCGCGAGCTCCACCTTGTGCCCGATCACGTCCCGGCGCCCGATCCGGGTGCCGGTGGCGACGACGCGCACGTCGAGCGGCTGGCGCGCCCACACGTATTCGCCCCACGCGAGCCCGCGGACCGCGGTCGACAGACCTTCGAGGGATCGCGCCTTCACGGTGCCCATCCGCACCCACAGGCGCGCCGGGAGTCGAGCGTGCAGGTGCAACCTGTACAACGCGGCGCGATCCACCTCGAAGGTCGCGCCGCCGACCTCGGGACGCCCGCGCACGCCGAGCGCGCCGAGCTCCTCCACCAGCGGAGCCTCGAGCCCGGGAGTCACCACCGCGAATACACGCTCTGAACGGGGGGTCATGGTCGGTGGTGGTGGTATATGCTTGTAGGGTCTGGGGGAAGCCTGTTGAACGACGAGCTGACGCCGGCACGTCCCGACTCCCGCTCCGAGCCTCGCGGCGGTTCGGTCATCGCCGGTCGATATCAGGTAGACAAGCTCGTCGCACGCGGCGGGATGTCGACCGTCTACCTGGCGCACCAGACCAACCTGGGCCGCCCGGTGGCGCTGAAGGTGCTTTCCCCGCCGCCTGCCGGGGAGGAGGCCGCTGCGTTCGAGCAGCGGTTCCAGCGTGAGGCGCAGACGCTCGCGTCGCTCGATCACCCGAACATCGTGGTGCTGTACGACTACGGCGAGACCGAGGACGGGCGATATTTTCTCGCGATGGAGTACGTCGACGGGCCGCGGCTGTCGGACGTGCTCAAGGATGGTCCGCTGCCGCCGCAGCGCGCGCTCGCGCTGCTGGTACAGGTGTGCGCCGGCCTGAAGTACTCCCACCGCCGCGGGGTGGTGCACCGCGACCTGAAGCCGTCGAACCTGCTGCTCCGGATCAACGACGACGGCGTCGAGCAGATGAAGATCGTCGACTTCGGGCTCGTGAAGCTCACCGAGACCGACCAGGCGATCACCCGCGCCGGCTTGATCCTCGGCTCGCCCCACTGCATGTCGCCCGAGCAGGTGAAGGGCCTCGACGTGGACCACCGCGCCGACATCTACGCGATCGGCGTGTTGTTGTTCCGATCGCTCACGGGCCAGTACCCGTTCCACGGCACGAACAGCGCCGCCACGATGATCGCGCACCTGAACCAGCCGATCCCGACCTTCTACTCGGTCGCCCCCGAGCTCGAGGTCCCGCCGGGGCTGGAGGAAGTGGTGAGGCGGTGCCTCGCCAAGGCGCCCGCCGACCGCTTCACCAGTATGCGCGAGCTGATCGACGCGCTCACCCCGCTGATGGACGTGGCCCCGGAGGGGATCCGCACGATGACCCAGGCGTCGTCGATCCTCCAGGGCAGCACCGAGGCGCGCCGGGTCGACACCGGCCGCACCGCCCTGGTGTTCGCGATGTTGGGCACGTTCGCGATCGCGGGCCTCGCCGTGTTGATGGTGGGCCTGATCGCGGTCGGCGGGATCTTCGCGAAGATCGGCGTGCCGACCCCGCAGCTGGTCGCGCCGAGCGTCCTCGCGCCGGCCACCACTCCGATCGCTCCCCCCGCGACCGCTGCAGCGGCCGCTGC
>JBEBJC010000854.1:0-3984 GCA_040080105.1 Myxococcota bacterium | reverse complement strand
AGATCTCCACCACCGCCACCACCGGGACCTCACCGACCACCTCGGTGTTCGGGTCGGGCGTCGGCTGGGCCGACTGCAGATCGGTCTCCCCCCACGCGTCCGCGCTGGTGTGCAGCAGATCGCGGGCCTCGATCCCCGGGAGGTCCTCGGTCGATGCCTTCACCGACCGCGCGATCGGCATCACCACCGCCGCCGAGAGGTTGCGGGTGATCGCGTGCTGGCCGAAGTTCTCGGCCGACAGGACCACGAACGACGGGTCGTTGACGCCGAGCATCTGGTTCTTCAGGTTGAGGTCGAGCACCACGTCGTCTCCGACGATCACCCCGAACCGCTCGAGGCTGGCCGCGAACTCGGGCACCTCACCCGCGTCGATCAACACCAGCAGCCGCCCACCCTCTGCGACGTACGCCGCCAGCGCCTCCCGCTCGTACGGGAACCACTCGGTGGTCGGCCGCGCCACCACCACGACCCGGCACGTGCGCGGGATCCCGGTGGTCGCCGGCGTGACCTTCTTCACCTGGTAGTTCATCCCCTCGAGCTGCAGCCGCGCGGCGCCGAGGCCGTCTGCGCCGAACTCGTCGTCGGGGTCGGGCTCGCCGTGGCCCATCGTCCAACAGACCTCGTGGTCCTCGTCGGAGCCGAGCAGCACCAGCTCGCGGGTGAGCTCCTCCTCGGTGATCTCCCCTTCCAGGCGGCGCTCGCGGTCCTTGCCGCGCAAGATCACCGTGCCCTGGTCGCCGGTGACCTCGGCGTTCTTCGCGCGGAGCGGCTCCTGCAGCGGGTCGACCCACTCGACCTGCAGGCGCTGGGTGTGCTCGGCGAACCGGCCCACCAACCCCTCGAGCTCGGTGCGCCCGGGAGTGGAGCCGCGCACGAACGCGATCACCTGCACGTCGAAGTCCAGGCCCTCCGCGGTCCGGATCGCGTGGTCCGACAGGCTGAAGCTGCGGTCGCCGGTCCAGTCCCACGTCTTGTCGTGCCGCACCGCCAGCGTGTACGACGCCACCCCGAGCAGCGCCGACAACGCCACCAGCAGGGTCGCCCCGGCGAGGAACCGGAACGGCCGGCTCTGCACGGTGGCGCCCACCTGGGTCCGGTCGAGCACGACGTACAGCACCGCGAGGCCCGCGCCGCCCACCAGCAACGCGGTCGGCAGCCCGTCGATCGACGTCGCGATCCACCCGTGCGCCACGCCGACGAACAGCAGACCCATGCCCGCGAGGCCGACCATCGGCGAGGCCACGTCGGGGGTGCGCGAGGCCCGGTACGTGGTCGCCCCCACGAAGGTCGCGAACGTGATCCCGAGGGCGCCGTTGGTGAGGAACTCGCGGACCGCTCCCTGGTGCACGAGCTGGTGCGCCAGCAGCGTGAACGCCACCACCGACAGGCCGGCGAGGTCGCCCGCGCGCACCGACAGCGGCCGATCTTCGGTCGACCACGCGACGCCCGCCACGAGGATCGAGACCCCCGCCATCGCCTCGACCACCGACCCGAACGGCGCGCCGAGCAGCTCGTCGAGCACCCGCGCGGCGCCCACCAGCACCACCGCCAGCCCGAACGCCCCGCGGGCCGCTACCTCTCGAAGACCTAGTTCCACCGGAAGCTCTCCATCCGCTGGTGCGTCGCGAACAAGAACACGAAGGTGAACGCGCCGAAGTACACGAGGTCGGACAGCTTGACCTCCCCCTTCATCAGGCCGTCGAGGTGGCTGATGATCGAGATCTGCGCCCACAAGTCGGTGGGATCCCGCGACAGCCAGCTCAACACCAACAGGCCGAGCGCCGCCGCGAACGACAACACCAGCGCGACGACCTGGTTCGCGGTGAACGAGCTCGCGAACCCGCCCATCGCCAGCAGCGACGCGGCGAGCGCGAACAGCCCGAGGTAGCCGCCGGCGATCACGCCAGGGTCGGGCGTGGCGAACCCGTACAACACCAGGGGGCCGACCATGGTGCCGGCGAGCAGCACCGCCACCACCCACAGCGCCCCCACCCACTTCCCGACCACGATCTCGAGGGTGGACACGGGTGAGGTCAGCAGCAGCTCGAGCGTGCGCTGCTTGATCTCCTCCGCGTACATCCGCATCGACAGCCCGGGGATCAGCAGCATCAGCACCACCGCCACGTTGCCGAAGAACGGGGTCAACAGCCAGTCGGTGAGGTTGAGCTGCGACGCGCCGTACGGGTCGAACACCAGGTCTTCGCCCTGGACCACGTAGGCCTGCACCATCGCGGTCCAGAAGAACCCGGTCAAGGTGAAGAACCCGGCGGCGATCAGCCAGCCGATCGCGGTCGAGAACGTCGACCGGAACTCGCGGGTGGCGATGTGAACCACGTTCATGCCTGCTCCCCGGTGAGCTGGAGGAACACGTCTTCGAGCGGGCGGCGGCTCGACAGCTCGAGCAGCCCGAACGGCACCGCCGCCGCCGACAGCGCCTCGCGCACGTCGGTGGTGGTGGACACGCGGTACACCCCGCCGGCCTCGGCGTCGACGAGCCGGACGCCGGGCACCTGCCGCAGGGCCTCGATCACCTCGGCTCCCGGCCGCGCGACCCCGATCCGGACCGACGACGCGTTGGCCGACAGCGCCGACAGCGCGTCTTGGGCGACGATCTTCCCGTGGTGCAGGATCACCACCCGGTCGCACAGGGCCTCGACCTCGCCGAGCACGTGGGTCGACAACACGACCGTCACGTCGCCTTCGGTGGCGAGCTGGCGCACGAGCTCGCGCATCTCGACCCGTTGCGCGGGGTCGAGCCCCGAGGTGGGCTCGTCCAGGATCAGCACCTGGGGCGAGTGCACCAGCGCCTGCGCGAGGCCCACCCGCTGGCGGTAGCCCTTCGACAGGTGGTCGATCGCGCGGTGTGCGACGTGGCGCAGGCCGGTGCGCTCGATCACGTGCTCGACCCGGTTCACCACGTCGGCCGCGCCCTTGATCCGGCCGCAGTACCGCAGGAACGACCGCACGGTCATGTCGGTGTACAGCGGCGGCACCTCGGGCAGGTACCCGACCATCCGCTTCACCACCTTCGGCTGCTCGAGCACATCGACGCCGCCGATCAGCGCCCGGCCCGAGGTGGCCCCGAGCGAGCCCGTGAGGATGCGCATCGTGGTGCTCTTCCCGGCGCCGTTCGGCCCGAGGAACCCCACGATCTCCCCCTTCGCCACCGAGAACTCCAGCGACTCGATCGCTTGGGTTCTGCCATACACCTTGCTGAGCTTCTCGACCCGGATCACGTGACCTTCCCCGGTACGCGGCCCTCCCTAGCGCGGCAGAGCGGCCGGCGGGAGGTCGCGCCGGGTCAAGGACAATCTGGGACCGGCTCGGCGCAGAACCCGGGCACCTCGTCGCACCCGGGGCTCGGGAACTCACACCCGCCGAGGTAGTCGACCGCGGCCGACGCTGCGGTGCACGGCTGGTCACACACCCGGAACGAGTACCCGGTGTTCTCGTCGAACCACACGGTCGACAGAGAGGCCTGCCCGCCCGTCCCCGACAACACCGCGCCGCCGGTGATGTTGCCGGCGAACGTCACCTGGCTCGCGTCGAGGTCGGCGCCGGACTCGAGCGCGAGCCCTCCCCCCTCGTCGGCGGTGTTGCCGACGATCGACGCCTGCGCCAGCACACCCCGCCCCGACCACGCGAGCCCGCCGCCCACGTCGGCCGAGTTCCGCTCGTACGCGCCGAACGTGTCGTTCACCTCGCCGCCGTACACGAACGCGCCGCCGCCGCGCCCGGTGGCGACGTTGTCGGTCACGACCAGCTCGGCCGCGGTCAGGTCGACCTCGGTGTACCAGCCGGCCCCGTCGGTCGCGCGGTTCGCTACGAACTGCACGTCCTGCAGCAGGTTCGCGTCGCAGTTGCCGCAGATCCCGTACGCGGCGAGCCCCCCGCCGATGTCGCCGCTGTTTTCGGTCACCACCGCCCGGGTCACCCGGAACCCCGCGCCGTCGATCGCCAGCCCGCCCCCGCGATCGGCCGCGG
>JBEBJC010000853.1:0-3992 GCA_040080105.1 Myxococcota bacterium | reverse complement strand
CTCACCGCGGCGATCCGCGCCCGGGACGGGGATCGGGCGGGCGCGGCGGCGGCGATCGTCGACGGGGGGGCGGAGCTCGTCGCGGCGATCGGCGGTCCCGACGCGGCGCGCGCCCTGTCGGACGCGGTGGAGCGCGGCCGACCGTTCGACCTGCCGGTGATCGGGCCGGCGGCAGACGTGCGGGCGCTGGTCGCCCAGCTGGTTGGAGAGGCCCGATGAGTGATCCGGTGGTGGTGTACATGGCGCCCCGCGCGTGGGGGATCCCGAACCCCAGCCCGTTCGTGGTGAAGCTCGAGACCTGGCTCCGGATGGCCGAGGTGCCGTACCTGCCCAAGCTGGGGAACCCGCTGCGGTCGCCGCGGGGGAAGGTGCCGTGGATCGAGTGGCGCGGGGAGACCCTCGCCGACAGCCAGCGGATCATCGAGCGCCTGTCGCGAGACGTGCGCGATCTCGACGCCCACCTCGGGCCCGCCGACCGGGCCCGCGGGCACCTCGTCCGCCGCACGCTCGAGGAGGCCACCTACTTCCTCACGTTCTACGATCGTTGGATGATCCCGGAGAACTACGAGAAGGTGCACGACGCGTTCTTCCGTCGGATGGGGCCGCCGGGTCGGGTGGTCGGCTGGGCGGTGCGGCGCACCGTGCGGCGCAACCTGTGGGGGCAGGGCGTGGCCCGGTACACCGCCGAGGAGCGGGCGGACATGGCCCGCGCCGACATCGACGCGATCGCGGCCCAGCTCGGAGACGGGCCTTACGTGTTCGGGGATCGACCGACGACGGTGGACGCCGCGCTGTACGGGTTCCTGTGCCAGCTGCTGTACGCCCCGTTCGACGGCCCGGCGCAGCTCCATGCGCGCGCCAACCCTCGGCTCGTGGCGTACGGAGCCGGGATCCGGGAGCGCCACTGGCGCGAGATCCCTCCGCTGCAGTAGCTCCTCAGCGCAAGAACACCCGCACCGGCATCGCGGCCACCACCAGCAGGCACGCGAGCGCCGTCTGGGTGGCGCCCACCGGCAGGTCGAAGAAGAACGCCGCCATGTACCCGCCGAGCCCGACCAGCGCTCCGCCGAGCGCCGCGATCGGGAACGTCCACCGCATCCCCGGCGCCACCAGCAGCGCCGCCATCGCCGGCATCACCGAGAACGCGAACACCGGCAGCGCGCCGATCGCGCGGGTGGCGACCGCCACCTCGAACGTGACCAGCACCAGCAGCGCGCTCTCCATCAACCGCACCGGCACGCCTTGGACCCGCGCGGCGTCGGGATCGAAGCCGGAGAACACCAGCACCTCGTGCCCGAGGAACCCGAGCACCAGCCCGACCCCTCCCACCGCCGCCACCATCGTGAGGTCCTCGGGGCTCACCAACACCGCCGAGCCGAACAGGATCGCCGCGATGTCGTGTGCCTCCTGGGCGATCCGCGACCCGACGACGACCGCTCCGCCGGAGGCGAACAGCCACAACGCGGCGAGCGCGCTCTCGCGCGACAGGTGGAGCCGCTCGTACGGCAGCGACGCGAGCACGCTCGCCGCGAGCGCCGCGAGCAACGCCCCCGCGATCGGCGGCAACCCGAGGCCGAGGTGGATGTCGACGTAGAACGCGAGCGCCACCCCGAGCCCGGCGGCCTGGGTCAGGGTCGCGGTCACGAACACCATCCGCCGCACCAGGATGAACACCCCGAGGAACCCGAGCACCGCTCCGGCGATGGTCCCGGCGAGGATCGCCTCCTTGAACAGTGGCCACGCGGCGACGAAGTCACCCCATGTCGGGCTCGGGCTCGACGGGTTCATCACGTGCAGCGGTGAACAGCCCGAGCCGAACGCCGCGGTGACCGCGAGCAGCCGCCCACCCAACCAACGCCTATGCAACGCCCGCCTCCACCGCTTCGCGGTACCGACTCAGGAACCCCTCGTGCGAGAACACCTCGTCCGGCGGGCCGATCACCACCGAGCGCGACTCGGCGTCGACGAACAACACGCGCTCCGCCCACTTCCGCGCGACCGGGAGGTGGTGGCTCACCACGATCATCGCCATCGCGTGCCGTCGACGGATCTCGTCGAGCAAGCTCATCGCCTCGTGCTCGGCCACCGCGTCCATCGCGGCCGTCGGCTCGTCGAGCAGGGCCACGTCGGGGTGGCTCACGATCATCCGCGCGAGCAGCACCCGCTGCTTCTGGCCCTCGGACAACGTTCGGAACTCGCGGTTCCACAGGTGCGCCGCGCCGACCTCGTGCAGCGCGGCCTCCACTGCCTTCGCGTCCTGTCCCCAGGGGAGCAGCGACGGCAACCGGCGCATCGCCCCCATCTCCACCACCTCGTGGGCGGTCACCGGGTACAGGTCGTCGAACGCGAGCCGCTGGCGCACGTAGCCGACCTTCACGTTCGGGCGGGCTACGACCTCCCCCGACACGGGCGGGAGCAGGCCGAGCATCGTGCGGAACAGCGTGGTCTTGCCCGAGCCGTTCCGGCCGATCAACGCGAGGAACTCGCCTGCGCGCACCTCGATGTCGATCGGCGGGAGCAGCGCGGTGCTCCCGTAGCCGACCTCGAGCCGTACGCAGCGGATCGGAGCCTCGGCGTTCGGGGGGCGTGGGTCGGACAACTCACTCACCTTCGTGGGCGTGGCCCTCGGCCGAGATCAACATCAGCCACACCTCGGACACGCCGGCCGGACCGACCCCGATCTGCCAGCTGCCCTCGTGCAGATCCAGGTCGAAGTGCTCGGGGATGTCGTCGGCGCACTCCTCGTTCGGTGCGCCGGTCGGAAGGGTCTCCTCCATCCCGTTGTGCCACACCGCGCTGACCACGTCGGCGGTGCCGGCGAACAGCAGCGCGGGGGTGTCCTGGGTGATCTCCACCGAGACCCAGCCCACCGCACCGTCGACCAGGGTCACGGTGAACGGGGTCTCGCCCACCGCGATCGCCGGGGCGGAGTCGCGATCGGCGGACGCGGTGACCGCGGTCCCTGCCGAGCCGATCGACTCACACGCGTGCAGCTCGGGCGCCTCGACCTCGGGCTCGCCACTACACGCCGCCACCACAGCCACACCGAGCATCCAACCGTTGCGCATCAATCCTCCAGCACCGCGATCAGCGGGTTCAATGCTAGATTCTCAGCGACGATCGCCGACAGGGCGTCGTCGTCGTCGGTCGGGTCGACCCCGTCGAGCAACGTCCCGTCGATCGACCAATCGAGCGTCGCCGCCAACGTAGCGGGGGCGGCCCGATCGATCACCAAACCGAGGTCGGCGGTGACCTCGAACGACGGGAACGTCAGGTCGAACGATCGCGCCGGCTCACCCTCGCTCGGGGTGAGCGCGCCCGCGAGGTGTACCGCGGATCGCACCAGCGCCCGGGTGAGGGTGACCTCGGGCAGATCCACCACGTCGGGCGGGCCGAGCGCGACCTCCGCCCCGGCCAGCAAGTCCACCTCGTCGGTCGGGGTCCAGCTGGTGATCGACACCAGCGACGCCGAGCCGCCGGCCAGCTCGGCCTGGATCTCGCTGTAGTCGACCAGGGAGCCGTCGTCGGCGTGGCAGTGCCCGCCGTGGCACAGCGTGTAGCCCGGGGGCGGATCGGTCGGGTCGAACGTCACGCCGCCGGCCCCCCGGAGCTCCTGGATCGTGATCAGCTCGAGCGCGAGCTCGGCACGGTCGAGCGCCCAGGTCGCTCCGAGGTCGGAGATCACCGAGCCGTCGCCCAGGTCGCGCGCGCCCGGCGTGAACGCCGCCGAGAACGTGCCGCGCTCGAGCGACGCGAACGGAGCGCCCGGGGAGAACGTGCAGCCTGCGGCGACCAGCGACGTCCACGCCCAGCCGAGGACGGGTCGGACTCCCATCTCACACCCCTCGCAGCTTGTTCAGCACGTCCTGGATGTGGGCCTCGTAGGTCTGCCCGTGGTCGAAGTCGGTCCCGCCCGGCAGTACGACCAGCCGCGCCCCGATCTTGCCCGCGATCAGCTGCGAGGTGGTGGTCGGGTAGTACGACTCCTGCAA
>JBEBJC010000852.1:0-3995 GCA_040080105.1 Myxococcota bacterium | reverse complement strand
GCGTTGTTCCGGGTCGAGCGAGTGGTGGTGCCGCGACCGGCGGCGCTGGCGGCCGGGTGGCTCGCCGGGAACGCCCAGCACTTGTCCGAGCGCGCGATGCGGCTCGGGGGGGTGGCGCTGGCCGCCCCGTTCGCGCTCGGGCTCGGAGACGCCGCGGTCGGCCACCGGCTGGCGTGGGCCGCGCTGCGGGGCACCACCGTCGACCGCCTGCGGGTGCTCGGCGAGGAGTACGCCGAGACGGTGTTGATCCCGGCGATCCGCCCGATCGCGATCGACCTGATCGAGCAGGCGCGCCGGGACGGGTTCGAGATCGTGCTGATCAGCGATCACGTCGAGCCGATCGCCCGCCCGCTCGCCGACCACCTGCGCGCCGACCACCTGGTGGCGAACCAGCTCGAGGTTCGCGGCGACCGCGCGACCGGTCGGCTGCTCGACCCGGTGGTGGCGCGGTTCGGTGGGGCGGCGCTGCGCGAGCTCGCCGACGCGCGGGGGTACGACCTGGCCCGCAGCCGCGCGTTCGGCGGCGCTGGAGACGACCAGCTGTTGCTGTCGGCGATCGGGGCGCCGTGTGTGGTCCACCCCGACCGCCAGCTGCGGCGGGTGGCGCGCGATCTGGACTGGCCGGTGGTCGAGGGGGGGAGCTGATGGACACCGCGCACGCGCTCGCTGGAAAACACGTCGTGGTGACGGGGTTCACCGGGTTCTTGGCCAAGGTGTACGTGTCGCTGCTGCTCGACCGGGTGCCCGAGATCGGGCGGATCTCGCTGCTGGTGCGCCCGCGGGGCCGGATCCGCCCGGCGGTGGTCCGGGTCGAGCGCGCGATCGACACCTCCCCCGCGTTCCGGCCGCTGCGGGCCCGGTACGGCGCGGGCCTGCCCGAGTGGCTGGGCGCCCGGATCGACGCGATCGACGCCGACATCGAGAAGCCGGGCTGCGCGCTGACCCCCGAGGCGCTCGCGCGGCTCGGCTCGGCCGACCTGGTCGTCCACTGCGCCGGGATGGTCGAGTTCGAGCCCGACCCGCTCGCGGCGCTCGCGACCAACGTGGCGGGCGCGGTGAACGTGGCCGACCTCGCCGACCGGCTCGGCGCGCCGATGGTGCACGTGTCGACCTGCTACGTCGCCGGCGCGATCGGCACCGCGGTGGTCGCGGAGACGCTCGAGCCGGGGGTGGCGCCGACCGGCGCGCGGTTCGACCCGAACGCCGAGATCCGCGCGTTGCAGCTCGCGTGCCGCTCGGTGCCGGTGCCGAGCGACCGGATCGCGATCGGGCTCGAGCGGGCGCGCGCGCTCGGGTGGCCGAACATCTACACCTACACCAAGGCGCTGGCCGAGCACGTGCTGGCGCGCCGGCCGTCGACCCGGCTCACGATCGTGCGCCCGTCGATCGTGGAGTGTGCGCGGAGCTGGCCGTTCCCCGGGTGGAACGAGGGGCTGAACACCGCGGGCCCGCTCGCGTGGCTGATCTCCACCGCGTTCCGCCGCCTGCCGACCGTGCCGGAGCACAACTTCGACGTGGTGCCGGTCGACGACGTGGCGAAGGGCCTGGCGGCGATCTCCGGCCTCGCGGTCCAGGGGCGCGCGGGCGGGGTGTTCCAGCTCGCGACCTCGGACCACAACCCGCTGTCGTTCGCGCGCGCGGTCGAGCTCACCGGGCTCGGGATGCGCCGGTGGACCCGGCAGGGACACGGGACCGAGGTGGACCGCGCGCTGTTCCGCCACCTCGACCCGGTGCCGGTGCCGGCCGACCAGCCGGGTCCGTTCGCGTTCGACCGGCTCCGGCGGTGGTCGGATTGGCTGAAGGCCGGGGCGGAGGTCCTCGACGAGGTGCTGCCAGAGCCACTGCGCGAGGTGGTCGACACCGAGGGGCTGCGCAAGCGGCTCGACGACCGGGTCCGCACCGCCGACGACACGATGGGCAAGATCGAGTCGATGCTCACGCTGTACCGGCCGTTCATCCACGACAACGACTGGGTGTTCCGCACGGACCGGGCCCGGTCCGCCACCGCGGCCGACCCGCTGTTCCGGTTCGACCTGGCCGACCTCGACTGGTGCCGGTACTGGGTCGACGTGGAGTACCCGGGCCTGCGCAAGTGGTGCATCCCGCTGATCGACGGCGACAAGGTCCCCGACGACCCGCCCGGCCAACCCCCGTTCCGGTTGCCGCGGTCGGAGGGCTCGGCGGAGATCCGGGTGGCGAGCAAGTGAGCGGGGTGTTCGTCACCGGGGCCAACGGGTTCCTGGGCTCGTACGCGATCGACTGGATGCTGCGGAACACCGACCTCACGGTGTTCGCGATGGTGCGGGCGCCCGACCGGGACCGCGCCGTCGCCCGGCTGTGGGACGCGATGCAGTTCCACTTCGACGAGGTCCGGTTCCGCGAGGTGCTGCCGCGCCTCGTGCCGGTGCTCGGCGACCTCCACGCGCCCGGCCTCGGGCTGTCGGCGGCCGACCAGGCGCGGGTGGTGGCGGAGGCCGACAGCGTGCTGCACGTCGCCGCGTCGCTGAACCGAAAGTCCGACAAGGCGTGCTTCAACACGAACCTGCGCGGCACGTTGTCGGTGGTGAAGCTCGCGCGGACCATCGCCGACCGCGGGTCCCTCCGGCGGTTCACCGACGTGTCGACCGCGGCGGTCGCGGGCAAACGCCAGGGCGAGGTGGTCGACGAGGACCACACGGTCGACTGGGACAAGTCGGACTACGACCCGTACGCCCGCACGAAGAAGTTCGCCGAGCACCTCGCGCACGAGCTGTTGCCCGAGGGCCGGGTGGTGGTGCTCCGCCCGACCACCGTGATGGGCGACGCGCGGCACCCCCGGTGCTGGCAGACCGACATGGTTCGGGCGTTCGTGGCCCTGGCCGACCTGCCGATCGTGCCGGTCGACCCCGACGCCCGGATGGACATCGTCCCCGGCGACTTCGTCGGCACCGCGATCGCGGAGCTGCACTGCAAGCCCACGCTCGCGCACCGCGCGTACAGCCTGGCTGCCGGCGTCGACTCGCCCACCTACCGGTCGATCGCGGCCGCGATGGCTCCCAGCCGGCGGATCCGATTCCAGGAGCGGCTCGGCGGGCCGTTCGCGTGGTCGGTGCGGGCGATGAACCGCATGCCGCGCGGCCCGGTGCAGCAGCTCGGCGCGGTGATGAAGGTGTTCTGGCCGTACATCACCTACGACACGGTGTTCGACAACCGTCGGGTGGTGACCGAGCTCGGGCGCGCCCCGGCGCGGTTCGAGGGGTACTGCGCCGGCATGTACACCTACAGCAAGAGCGTCGGGTTCGAGAACCCGAACCGACCGTGGGCCGGTTGAGGTACACTCGGCGCCCCATGGAGGGCCGGACCGATGTTGTGGTGGCTGTCGTCTGCGTTCGCGCACGAGTCCCTCGAAGAGCCGATCGCTCGGTACGAGACCGACGGGTTCTCGGCGAACAAGTCCTGCCCGTGTGGCCAGGGCTCCAACGATCAGTACTGCAGCGACCCGACGCAGCTGTCCGACCCGTTCCGGTCGGTCGACCGGATCACCACGTACGACGCCGGGCAGACCATCACGGTCAAGCTGCACGAGGTGGTGGGCCACAGCGGCCGGTGGCGGATCGCGTTCGACCCGGACGGGGCGGACCTGGGCGACTTCAACGCGAACATCCTGCTCGACGAGCCCGATCCGCCGGGCGCCGACGGGAACGTGGGCCAGGGTGACCTGTGGGAGTTCACCGTCACCCTGCCGGACACGCCGTGTGACAACTGCACCCTGCAGGTGCTGCAGGTGATGAACGGCGACACGGTGAACCCGGTGCCGGACCCGACGGGGGAGTCGTCGTACCACCAGTGCGCCGACCTCGTGCTGCTGGGCCCGGTCGACACGGGGTCCACCTCGACCGGGACAGACACCGCGACCACGCCCACCGACACCGCGACCACCACCGCAGGTGACACCGCGGGCGACACCGGCGCCACCACCCCGGGCACGACCGACCCCACCCCGCCCGGCCCCGAGA
>JBEBJC010000051.1:0-17483 GCA_040080105.1 Myxococcota bacterium | reverse complement strand
GCTGGTTCCGACGCGACCGGCCCGAGCTGCCGACGCCGACCCCCGGACCTTCCGCCCCGCGGGGGCCTGCGCTCGACGACGTGCTCGATCTGTTGGTCGACGACCGGCTGCACGTGTCGACGGTGGAGTCGGTGGCTTCGGCGCTCGATCGGCGGAAGACGGCGTGGGACCTGAACCCCGATCAGCCCGATCCGTACTCGCCCGAGGTGCTGTACTGGCACCAGGACTTCCGCACGTTGCTCGCGATCCGGTTCGTGAGCTCCCTCGCCGAGGACTACGGCGTCCAGACCGAGATCAAGCAGGTGCTTTCGATGCCCCTCGGGGCGTCCGAGATCACCCTCGAGGAGGCGACCAGCCTGTACGCCGGGCTCGTGTCCGGCACCGCGTGGGAGTTCGCGGCTGAGGGCGCCGACGGGCAGAAGCTGCAGACCGCGACGTCGATGATCCAGGAGATCCGCAACGTCGACGGGCGGGTGCTGTACCGGGCGGAGCCGCGGACCACCCGGGTGGTGGACCCGACGATCGGAGCGTTGACGGCCGATATCCTGCGGAACGTGGTCCTGCACGGCACCGGGCGCCGCGCGGCGGCGGTGCAGTACCTGGGCCACCCGGTGCCGGTCGGCGGCAAGACCGGGACGACCAACGACTTCCGCAACGCCGCGTTCGTAGGGTACGTGCCGGTCGCGAACCCGCTGGGGTACGCGGTGCAAGACGGGTACTCGATCGGCGTGTACGTCGGCTACGACGACAACCGGTCGATGGCGTCGGGGCGGATCAAGCTCGCGGGGGCGAGCGGCGCGCTGCCCGCGTGGGTCGGCACCGCCCAGGGCCTCGCGGCGGCGGGGATGTTGGGCGACACGCCGACCGTACAGGTCGAGGCCGACGCGCCGTGGCCGTTGGTCGTCGATCCCCGGTTGGCGCGGGTCTCGGTCGACGAAAAGGTGGGCATCGTGATCCCCGAAGGGACCGCGTCGGTGCTGGTCGCCAGCGGGGACGCGCGGCCCGAGATCGGGGTGCCGCGGGTGATGCGGCCGAGCCGGGTCGCCCCGCCGACCGAGGACGCGCTGCAGCTGGCGCCGCTCGACGGGCTGCCGCCCCCGACGCCGACCGACGAGGTCGTCGAGGAGCCGGCGCCGGGGGGCGGCGAGGAGCCGCCGTCGATCGACCCCCCGTCGATCGACCCCCCGTAGGCAGGCTCAGAACAGCCAGCGAATCGGCAGCAGCACGAGGCGGACGGGCAACAGGGCCACCCACACCCCGAGCCGGATCACCGGCCCGAGCAGCTTCGCCGGCAGCACCACGAACACCTTGATCGGAAGCACCACGAACACCGTCACCAGCAACCGGATCAACGCCGACAACATTCACGCCTCCCAGACCTGGTACGCCGCCGGAGGGTGAACCTTTCGATCAGCTTCGGGTGCGGAGGATCGCGGTCACGAGAGCCGCCGCGAGGATCAGCCACCGGACCCGGGGGCTCGGGACCCCCCTCCCGGAGCGCGCGAGCGCGGCGCCCCCTGCGACGGCTGCCGCCACCAGCAGCCGCACCCGGACGTGCTCGGCGCTGGCCACCACCGCAGCCGCCCCGAGGCCTGCGGCCGCCGCCCACGGCAGGGTCCGCCGCGCGGCCGCCGCGACCGCCGCCGCTCCGGCGAGCCCGGCCGACGCGTACGGCAAGCCGCCGGCGGCGGCGCCGATCGCCGCGAGCAGGGCCCAGGGCCCGCCGGAGGCCCACCCGCACGCCGCGCCGACCGCCGCGAGCACCGCGAGCGCGAGCGGCGTGTCGGCGGTGCGCGGCGGCGGTACCCACGCGTCCCGCGCCTTGACCGGCGACGGGGGAGGGGGGACCACCCACCCCCACGCGACGGGCGGCGCCACCAGCCGGACCGTGAGCGAGCGCCGCTCCTCCCCCCGCAGCCACCGGTTCGTGTCGTCGCGAACGAACCGTCCGTCGTCGTCGGTCGGCAGCAGCGAGCACGCCGACACCTGCAGCCCGTCGCCGACTCGGACGTCGCCCGCGAAGTAGTTCGCCGCCTCGGGGAGGTTCGCCGTCTGCGCGGACACCTCGGCCGGGGCGCGAGGGACGGCGCCGGTGAGGTGCAACCCGAACCCGACGGTGTGTTCGGCCGGGGTGACCGTGGCAGGTTCGGTGAGCGTCAGCGGCACGACCTCGCCATCGGCGACCACCAGCAGCCCGCTCGCGAGCTCCACCGCTGTGTCCGGCGACACCAGCGCGGCCGGCACGTCGGCGAAGTAGTCGAGCTCGACCCGATCGCGGAACACCCGCAGCGCGCTCGCGTGGGTCGCGGCGCGGTCCCCGACCGGGTGGGCCAGCGCTGCGATCGACCACCACACTCAGCCGTCCAGCAAGCCGTACTTGTTGAGCTTGTACCGGAGCGTGTTCCGCTCGACCCCCAGCAGTTTCCCCGCGGCGGCCCGATCACCCCCACACCGGCGCAGCGCCTCGACCAGGATCCTCCGCTCGACCATCTCGAGGTGGTCCGACAGGGAGAAGCCAGGTTCTAGCTTCGGCATCCCGGCGCCCGGATCCTCGATCACCTCGAGGTTGAACCCCTCGTCGCCCATCGCGACCGCCCGCTCGGCGAGGTTCAGCAGCTCGCGGATGTTCCCGGGCCAGTAGTGGCGCTGCAGCAGCTCGCGGTACCGGGGTGAGATCTCGGGCGGCGGGCGGCGGTACCGCTGCGAGTAGTTCCGCAGGCCGAGGCGGAACAGCGGCAAGATGTCCTCGGTCCGCCGCCGCAGGGGCGGCACCGAGATCACCACCACCGCGAGCCGGTAGTACAGCTCGGGTCGCAGCGTGCCCTCGGCCACCCGCCGGCGGCTCTCCGGCTGCGCGGTCGCGACCAGGCGCACCTTGTCGGGCGCGGCCTGCACCTGGCGAACCAGCTCGCGCTGGAGATCGTCGGGCAGGTCGTCGACGTTCGGCAACAACACCGTGCCCGACTCGGGCCACGGCTCGTCCCGGGTCGGGTTGCGCACGACCCACGGCGCGTCGACGTGGTGGTGGAGCCGCTCGAGCTGGTGCATCGTCTTCGCGCAGAACACGCGGCCCGAGCCGATCTCTCCCTCGATCCACACCGCGGACGGCACCTCGGCCGCCCGAGACAACATCGCGAGGAGCGTCTTCGACGACTCGGCGTGGGCGACGAACTCGTCCGACGGCGGTTCGGCTTCGGGCACCGCGCCGCGCGTGCGCTCGGCCCGCAGCTGGTCGAGGCGAGAGGCGACCTGTTCGACCGTGACCGGCTTGGTGAGGAAGTCGCGCGCCCCGAGGTGCATCGCCCGCACCGCCACGTCGACCGCTCCGTACGCGGTGAACACGATCGTCTCGATCGGCGGCCGGGCGGCGCGGGCGGTCGACAACACCGCCATCCCGTCGACCGGCTCCATCTTGAGGTCGGTGAGCACGATGTCTGGCGGGGTCGAGCGGATCCGGTCGATCGCGGTCTGCCCGTCGTACACCGCCTCGACCTCGTCGCCCTGCTTGCGGAGGATCCGCGCCAGCGCGTCGGCCGAGGACCGGTTGTCGTCCACCACGAGGATCGACAGCCGGGTCGCTCGCGGGGCGCCGGCCGGCTGGAGCGGTGGGGTTCCGACGGATCCTGGGTTCACGCGGGTGCTGCTCCTGGTCGGGTGGCGCTCTCCGGGATCTCCCCCGGCTGTTGCGGCGGGGAGTACGGCAGCCGAGCTTCGAACCGGGCGCCCCCGAGTGAAGATCGGCCGTAGCGCACGTAACCGCTGTGGGCTTCCACGACCCCCTTCACCAAGGCCAGGCCTAGGCCGGTGCCTCCCGGCCGCCCGCTGACGTTCGGCTCGAACACGTGCTCCAGCAGCTCGGGCGACACCCCCGGCCCGTTGTCCTCGACCAACACCACCACGTGTTCGGGTTCGTCGAACACCGACACCCGGACCTCGCCCGACCCCTTGGGCACCGCCTGCAGCGCGTTCAGCACGAGGTTCTCGATCGAGCGCTTCACCAGCGGCTGATCGAACGTGGCCTCGGTGATCGACAGCGGCCCGGTGGTGAGCCGGATCCCCTGTTGGCTGGCCTGCGGGCGGCGCAGCGCGACCACGTGCTCCACCAGGGGCGCGACCGACTGCTTGCTCATCTGCAGCCGCAGCGACCCCTTCGCGGCGCTCTCGCGCAGCAACCGGTTCACCACCTGCTCGAGGGTCCGGATCTCCGAGTGGATCGACGCGCCGATCTGTTGCCGCTCGGACCCCTCGTCCTCCGACACCACCAAGCTCGTGAGTAGCTCCAGCGACTGCAGCGGGTTCCGCACCTCGTGCGCGACCATCCGCGCCATCTCCTGAACCACCTCGATCCGCGAGAGGATCGCGTCCTCGCGGTCGTCGACCGACCGGGAGGCGGCGTTGAGCCGGTCCACCAGGCTGTCGAGCTCGGCGAGGCCGGTCGGGCTCACGGTCACGCCGCGCTCGCCCGCCCCCACCCGCTGCAGCGCGGTCGAGATCGCCGACAGCGGGCGCATGATCCGCAACACCCCGAGCGCGGTCACGATCCCCACGAACAGCGCCAGCACCGTGATCAACAACAGGACCCGGTAGGTCGGGGTGACGGGGTCGAGCGCGTACCCGGCGACCACCCTGAGCTGGGGCTCGGTCTCCGCACACGACACGGCCCACTCCTGGCGTCGGTTCTCCTTGACCAACCCCGACCACACGCCCGGACCGGTGCACACCTTCGCGACGAGCTCGGCCTCGAGCGGCTGACCGAACTCCCACTCACCCTCGGCGGTGGTGACCGCCAGGTAGCTCAACGACTGGTCGCGCATCATCTGCTCGTCCGGGGTGGCCCCACGCCGGAGCGCCGACTCCACCACCAACGCCGCGGCGAGGGTGTGCCGTTGGCCGAGCTGCTCCTCGGACTGGATGATGTCCCAGATCAGCGGGATCGCGGTGGGGGCGAACGTGAACGCGGCGAGCGCGCCAGCCGCCCACCCCATGACCAGCGCTGCGGAGGGTCGGCGGAAGGTGAACACCGCGCCCTCAGGGCTACTTGATCTGCAGCTCGGCCTGGTCGTTCTCTTCGTCGGTGGTCTTCTCGCGCACCCGGATGCGGATGGCCTCGGCCTCGGTCCCGTACAGCTGGTACTGGGCGTTCGCGACCGACGGGCGGGTCAGGTCCGCCTGGGCGACGATCGCCTGGGTGTAGGCCCGGCCGTGGTCGTACTGCAGGTGGGCGGGGGACGCGCAGCCCGTGGCCAACGCGGTGAGGAACAGCGAACGACGGACGAGGTTCACGGGGACTCCTGCGGCGGTGCCGGTTCGACCGGCGCGGGTGCGGGCTCGGCGGGCTCGGCGCCCGCTGGACGATCCATCTGTGCTGCGCGGTCGTACCACGCGCGGGCCTCCTCGGGGCCGCGAAACCGTTCGACCACCTGAGCGACCATGTTCGCTGCGTCCGCGCGCGGCATGGTGGACTGGAAGGTGCGGAACGCCTGCTCGTCCCGGCCGAGCGCGGCCTGCGCCATCGCGAGGTTGTTGCGGTACTTCGGGTCGCCGGCGTCGATCTGCAACGCTTGCTCGGCCGCCTCGAGCGCCTCGTCGGGCCGCTCGGCGGCCAGCAGGAGGAACCCTAGGTTGTTCCAAGACTTAGGCCGACTGGGGTCGAGCTCGGTCGCCCGGCGGCACTGGGCGATCGCCTCCTCTACCCGATGCTCGTCGGCGAACAGCACACACCGCTCCTCCGGGATCCGGGCGTCGCGGGGCAGGCGCTTCTCGGCCGCCGCCAACAGCCGCTCGGCCTCGCTGCCGACCCCGTCGATCCGCAACGCGCGCGCCTGGAGCAGGTCGATCTCGCCCGTGTCGTACCCCTCGGTGCGCATCGTGTGCAGGATGTCGATCGCGCCGATCGTGTTGCCGGTCTCGAGCAGCTGCTCGATCAGCTCGATGCGCACCTTCTCGCCGCCTTCCCGGCTCATCCACGGGGGCATCTCCTCGATCGCCTGCTCGGGGATCGAGGACTTCGGCGCGCACCCGAGGGCCAGCGCGGCGGCGAGCCAGGCCCAGCGGCGTCGGATCACTGGCCCACCGGGTGCTCGGTGAACGTGGCGATCACGTTGATGATCGCGGGTCCCATCAGCACGAGGCCGAGGACGGGCATCAGGAACAGGATCATCACCACGGTGAGCTTCGGCGAGACCTTCGCGGCCTCCTCCTCGGCGCGCGACATCCGCTTCTGGCGGGTCATCCGCGAGTGGACGCGCAGGCCCTTCGCGATCGACGTACCGAACCGCTCGGCCTGCGCCAACATGTTGACCAACGACCGGATCTCGTCGAGCCCGGTCCGCCGCTCGAGGTGGCGCAGCGCCTCGACCCGCGGCACGCCGGCGGAGATCTCGTAGGTGACGACCTGGAACTCGCGCGACAGCTCCGGAGCCGCGGTCTCGAGCTCGATCGACACCCGGCGGAACGCGGCGTCGAGGCCCAGACCGGCCTCCACGCAGCTCACCAGCAGGTCGAGCGCGTCGGGGAAGCTCCGGAGGAGCGCCTTCTTCCGCTTGGTGGTGGCGTTGGACAGCCACAGCGCCGGCCCGTAGTACCCGGTCGCCACCGCGACCAGCGCGGCCGCCGAGAGCTGGAACAGCCCGAGCCGGGCGGCGAACGGCACCACCAGCAGCGGCAGGCACACGGCCAGCGTGACCCGCACACCGTTGAAGATCTCGAGCGCGTGGCGGCTCTTGAACCCCGCCTGCATCAGCTGCTGCCGTTGCTGGCTCTTCTCTTCCTCGGTCTTCGGGGCGGCGAGGGCGCCGAGCTGGGAGGTGAACCCTCCGGCGCCGTCGTTCTTCTCGACCGTGATGATGTCGTACACCTCGGGCTCTTGGACCTTCTGCAGCTCCCGCAGCCGATCGCCTGCTGTCCGGGTCGGGAACAGCAGCATGTACAGGCCGTAGAAGAAGAAGGCCACGAACACGACGACCAGGACGCCGATGACGGCGAGCAGTACGATCTGCATCAGACCTCCACGCTCGACACGGCAACCATCAACAGGATGCCGACGATGTACATCAGCACGCAGATCGCGCAGATCGCGTACCCCAGCGGCGTCGTGACCAACGGCACCAGGTAGGTTGGGTTCATCACCATCAGGACCAGCGCGACCATGATGGGGAGGCCGCCGAGGATCAACGCCGAGAAGCGGGCCTCGGACGTCATCGCGCGCACCTTCGCGTCGAACAAGAACCGCGAGCGGATGGTGTCGGAGATGTTCTCCAGGATCTCGATCAGGTTGCCGCCGGTGTCCCGCTGCAACATGACCGACGACACGAAGATCCGGAGGTCGAACACGCCCGGGTTCCGCTCGAGCATCTTGTCGAACGCCTCTCGGTAGTCCCGGCCGTACCGGACCTCCTCCTGCACCCGGCCGAACTCGGCCGCGATCGGCATCGGCATCTCTTCCTGCACCATCCGGAAGGCGTCGGACAGGCCCACCCCCGCCGACAAGGCCCGCGCCATCAGCTCGAGCGAGTCGGGGAGCTGCTCGACCAGCCGCCGCACCCGCGCGCGCGCCTGGTTCTGCACCAGCACGATCGGCACGTAGCCGACGGCCGCGAACACGAGCCCGATCACCGGGTGCACCAGCAGCATCCCCAACAGCGCGCCGACCACGGCCACCGCCGCGCACCGGATCAGCAGGTTGGTCACCGAGTACCCGGCGTCCGCGGCGCGCAGCGAGTTCTGCAGCGACTCCCCGAGCGAGCCGAGCGCGCCTGCGACCGAGTCGGCCGCCTGGTCGCGGAACAGCGCGGCCTCGTTCGCGTCGCCGCTCGGGCCGCCGCCGCCCGACCCGAGCCGGCGGAGCAGCTCCTCTTGCTCGCGCTCCTTCTTCGCCACCCACGCCCAGTACAACCCCTGGCCGGTAGCGAGGACCGCGGTGAACACGACCGACAGGATCAGGACGAGGAGGGTATTCGGCAACTCACACCTCCATCTCGAAGCGGAACAGCTCGGGGGCGAGCCGGATCCCATTGGTGGCGAGGCGCGTCGCGAACCGCGGGCGGATCCCGGTGGCGCGGAACGCCCCGCGGACCTTGCCCTGCTCGTCGATCGTCCGTTGATCGAACACGAAGATGTCCTGGCTCGTGATCACCGGCCCTTCCATCCCGGTGACCTCGGTGAGCGCCATGATCCGGCGGGAGCCGTCGGTGAGCCGCTCCTGCTGGATGATCACGTCGAGCGCGCGCGCGATCGTCTCTCGGATCGCCTTGTCGCCCATGTTCGGCATCCCGATGCCGACCATCGTCTCGAACCGCGCGAGCGCGTCGCGGGTGTTGTTGGCGTGGACGGTCGCGAGCGAGCCGTCGTGGCCGGTGTTCATCGCGGTGAGCATGTCGATGGCCTCACCGCCGCGGATCTCACCCAGGATGATCCGGTCGGGCCGCATCCGCAGGCAGTTCTTCACCAGGTCGCGCTGGGTGATCTCGCCCTTGCCTTCGAGGTTCGTCGGCCGGGTCTCGAGCCGGACCACGTGGTTCTGCTGCAGCTGCAGCTCGGCCGAGTCCTCGATCGTGATGATCCGCTCGCCGTCGGGGATGAACGACGACAACACGTTGAGCAGGGTCGTCTTGCCCGAGCCGGTGCCGCCGCTGATGATGATGTTCAGCCGCGACCGCACGCAGCCGCGCATGACCTCGAGGATCGGGCGCGGACACGAGCCGAGCGCGACCAGGTCCTCGGCGGTGATCGGGATGGTGCCGAACCGCCGGATCGAGACACACGGCCCGTCGAGCGCCAGCGGAGGGATGATGGCGTTGAACCGGGACCCATCGATCATCCGGGCGTCGACCATCGGGTTCTGCTCGTCGACCCGTCGGCCGACCGCGGCGACGATCCGCTCGATGATCTGCAGCAGGTGCTTGTCGTCGTTGAATTGGACGTTGGTCTTGACCAACCGCCCCTTCCGCTCGACGAACACGACCTTCGGGCCGTTGATCATGATGTCGCTGACTTCGGGGTCACGCAGCAGCGGCTCGAGCGGACCGAGCCCGAGGATGTTGTCGAGGATCTCCTCGACCAACCGCTCGCGCTCCATCCGGTTCAGCGGGAGCTGCCGGGCCTCGACCCGCTCGGTGAGGGTCTGGCGCAGCCGGGCGGCCAGCTCCTCGCGCGGCGTGTTGCCGACCTGCTCGAAGTCGAGCGACTCGATCAGCTCGTTGTGCAGGTCCCGCTTGACCTGCGAGAAGTCTCCGGTGCCGCTGAGGCCCATGCCTCCGGTGACGCCGGGCGGAGTGCCCGTGGGCCCGCGGAACCGTCCCTGGGAGCCACGGACCCGATCGATCAGCCTTCCGCCCGCCATCTACTCACCTCCGTCCGAACAACCCGGACAACCAGCCGCTGCTGGACTCGCCTCCGACGCTGCCCTCGCCCCCGCTCCTCGGATCCTCGGGATCCTCGGTGAGGACCGCCACCAGGTTCGCGATGTCCCTGGCGGCGTCGCAGCGCCGGTTGACCTCGCGAATGAGTTTACCTTCGTTCACGGCCTGCTCGACGTTGCGCGGGTCGTCGCTCACGGTAGCCGCGACCGGAATTCCAAGGTTTTGAGCGATATCCTTTCGGGATACGTACGCCGCTTTGTGCCACCGGTTCACCACCAGTTTCACGCGATCTTTCTCGATCCCGAGCACCGCCAGCGCGCGCAACCGGCGGAACGCGTCCCGCACCGCCGTCACGTCCGGCGTGGTGGTCAACACGATCTGGTCCGCGACCGTGAGCCCCAGGCCGACCACTTCGTCTTGGTAGCAGCCGCAGTCCAGGATCACCCACTGGTACTCTTGGGCCGCGACGTGCAGGACGTTGTAGAAGTCCTCTGCCCGCACGTGTCCGACCGCGTCGAGGTCGTCGGGCATGGTCAGCACGTTGACCTTGCTTCGGTGCACCACCACCGCGCTGGTGAGCACCCGCCCGTCGAGCCGGTCGGTGCCCCGCGCCACCAGATCGACCAGCGAGTCCTTGCTCGCGAGGTCCATCATCGGCGCCACGTCGCCCATGCTGAAGTCCACGTCCATCAGCAGCACCCGATGGATCCCGGCGAGCTCGGCCGCCAGGTGAACGGCGAGGGTGGTCGTGCCCACGCCACCCTTCGCGCCCGCGACCGCGACCACCCGCCCCTTCTCGTCGTCTCCGCCTTCACGGTACGCCGACTCGCGCACCACGTCGCGCAGGCGATCGCGGTCGTTCGGCAGGACCACGAACTCCTTGAACCCGGCTCGCATCGCCGCGAGGATCTGCTGGCTGTCGGGCGCGTCGGCCAGGGCCACCAGCACGAGCGACGGGTGCGAGCGCCGAACCTCCTCGGCCAGCGCGATCGAGCCGTCGACCGCGCGGGTGTAGCCCACGATGACCACGTCGGGTTTGGTGCGTTCGATCCACGTCAGCGCGTCGCCGAACAGGACGGACGAGTTCGGGAGTTGGGCCTCTGCGGCCAGCACCTCGCGAACCTGTCCCATCGCCTCGTTGTCCAGGCCAACGAGCACGACCGAGGCGGCGCCGCGGCTCTTGCCGATATTGCGCACGGAACGATCTCCACACCCCGGGGGGAATCGCCGGGGTCGACAGCCCCCATCCTAGCCGGGATCGATGGCGCGCGGCGGGTCGGGGACCCGCCGGTCCATCCCCGCGGCCCACGAAGGGCCGAGGGCCGGGCCAAGATGGCGCGGTAGCCTCACCGTTGCAGACCCACCGCTCCGGTCGCGGTCGCGGTGCGCGAGTTCGGCCGGTGGTCCATCCCGAGGATGTACAGCTCGAAGTCGCTCGGGTTGTTGTTCTCGGTCGTGCCCGGCGCGGCGGGGACCTCACCCGGCGCGAGCGGGCGCACCAGCCGCGGGGTCACGTAGATCACGACCTCGGTCTCGTCCCGTACGTGGCTGACCTGCCGGAACAACATGCCGATCAGCGGCAGTCGACCGAGGCCCGGCACCGCGAGGCGGGAGTACCGCACGTTGTCGGACAACAGTCCGGCCACCGCGAACGTCATCCCGTTCTCGAGCCGCAGGTGGCTGCTGCTCTTCCGGGTGAAGAACCCCGGCACGTCGATGCCCGCGACCCGCGTGGCCACCGCGTAGTCGGGCTCCGAGATCTCGACGTACATCTGCACGTCGATCACGTCGCCGGCGAGGACGGTGGGCACGAACCACAGCTGCACGCCGTAGTCCTTGTAGGTGATGGTGACGGCGGAGCCGCCGCCAGCGCCACCCTGCGGGGTCGGGACCGGGATCTGACCGCCGGACAGGAACTCGGCCTTCTGGCCGGACAGCGACACCAGGGTGGGCTGCGCGAGAACCTTGCCCACCTTGTAGTCGTCGAGGGTGCCGAGCACGGCCGACAGGTTGATCTGCTGGGCGTACCCGCCGATCGACATCCCGCCGAGGACCGGGGTGCCGATGTACCCGGCGGTGGCCCCGGTCAACACCGACTCCAGCACGCGCGGGTTCGACACCTGCACCGGGCCGGTGGTGGGGCCGGTCAGCACCCCGCTGTACTGGCCGTCGCCGAACAGCACGTTCAGCCCGAGCTGCCGACTGGCGGTGCGCGAGACCTCGGCGAACATCACCTCGAGCTGCACCTGGTGGTCACCGCGCACCGACATCAGGTTCACGAAGTCTTCGTCGTAGATCCGCGACACGAGCGAGACCTGCTCGAGCGTGTCGAGGTCGTCGACCGGCCCTTCGACCACGATCCGCTCGCCCAGGGGGTACACGCGCGGGGGCTCACCCTCCACGATCGAGTCGATCCGGCGCACCAGGTCCGACAGGTCGCGGTGAACGGTGATCTCGTACACGAGCGGGGGGACCCCGGGACCGAACTGCACGACGAGGTCGGTCGTGCCGATCGACAGACCCTGGATCTGGATCTTGTTCGCCACGCCCAGGGTGACCGCGACCGCCACGTCCGGGTCGGTGATCGCGATCGCGCTCGGCACCCGGGGGGTGGTGATGACCAACGACTTCCCGAGCTCGATGTCCAGCCAGTCCGCGCGCTCTTCCTGCGCCTGGGCGGCGCTCGGTGCGAGCAGCCCGAGGGACAAGGTGGCGGCGGCGAACGGGAACAGGAGAGCAAACTTCATGTCGGGCCCTCTCATCGGGGTTCACCCGTGCCCGTGGGCACGGTCAGGCTCCCGCGCCGGTGGCGTGGCGCGGGGAGTGGCGGGTGGGAGTGGGACCCGCCGCGCCGGAGCTTCGACCGGAGGGCGGCCCGCCGATCGGTTGGGTTCGGAAGAACGAGATCTCGCGCCGCGCCGCAGCGCGGTTCGGACCAGGCGCCGCGAGACTAGCAGAGTTCACGGAGAGGCCCGCACCTTTTCTCGGGTGCTGTCGCGGCCACGGATGATGGTGATGGTTCCATCGACACTTGCGCGGGTCCGCGCGGTCCATTCCTGCACCGAGATCCGCGTCTCGACCTTCGCGCCGCCCAGCAGGGTGGACGCGAGGGCGCCGTGGGTCTCCACGTGGGTCACGTCGATGTCGTTGCGCAGGGTGAGGGTGACCTCTCCCTGTGCGACCGCGTGGGTGAGCTTCTCGGCCTGCTCGGGCGTGACCGCGACCGTGACCGAGGGGGACGCCCGCTCTGCAGCGTCGGCGTTGCCGAGCTTGGCGTTGACCGCGAGCACGGTGACCGACTGGAGCAGCGTCGCGGTCTCGGCCTCCCGGGTGTCGTCGCCCTGGATCGTGACCAGCACGTCGACGTAGTTGCCGGGGTTCAGGAACCCGGACACCGCCGAGCCGTCGCTGATGTTGATCGACACCGCCCGCATCCCGCGCGGGATGATCGCGTTCAGGCCGACCCCCGCTTCTTGCGCGGCCAGCCGCTCCTGGCGGATGAACTCCTTCGCGAGGATCCGCTCCCGGGGCACGCGGCCGATCGCCTGCGCCTTGCTGAGGAGGATCGTGTCGAGGACGTAGTCCTTCGGCAGCTCCACCTCCTCCAGGTCTTCTTCGGTGATGGTCTTGCCCTGCCAGATGTCGTGCGCGGCCACGACCACGTTGGTCGTCGGGTCCTGCTGCGACGTGGACACGAGCTCCGACTGGTACGACTTGATGACGTAGAAGATGGCGAGGCTCGCCACCGTCGCCGCCCCGAACGAGACCAGCAGGAACAACACCGCGCGGAGTCGACCACCCGAATTACGGCGCGCCATGAAACTCCTCACCGGAGGGGCGCTGCCCCTCGTCGGCCGGTTGTAGCGCATGCCGCGCGCCTGGGGAAGCGCCGGCGGGTGTCACCGGTGTCGATCGCCGGTTGAGGCGGTGCGAGGCGAACTCCGGAGGCGGAGGGTCGTCGGGCGTAACCGGCGCGCCCCGGTCTGGTGCGGGGCGTCGATCCCTCGCGGGGGGACCCCGAAACGAAGAGAGCCGGGCGGCCCGTGTGGGACGCCCGGCTCTCGGTGGTTCGGCGGGCGGGAGGCCCGCCGGGCCGACTAGGTCAAGTGGGTCGCGACCGACTGGAACAGGGTCGTCAGGTTGGCGCCGATGGTGCCGAGCACGCCGATGATCACGACGGCGATGAGGGCGGCGATCAGGCCGTACTCGATCGCGGTGGCGCCCTGCTCGTCGCGGAAGAACTTGGTCATCATGGTGGACCTCACTGCGTGGGGGTTGGGGTTCGGGGTTGTCTACGGCGTCAGCTGCGCCGTACACCGTGATAGTGCCCCCCTTCCGGGCGGCGTGCAACGCCCTTCGACAAGAAAATTTTTTCCATGGGACTCGATCCGCTTACCGCCGATGCTATCGGCCCAAGAATAATTTTCTACACCCCGATCGGGGTCTCGAAACCACTCCGGCCCTCGACCCGCACGGACGAGCCCGAGAGGCGCAGCGACACCTCCCCGCCGAGGGCGGCAGCGAGCCCGTCGCCGATCAACGGGTCGCGCCAGCCGAGGATCCCCGCGAGCTCGGTGCGCGACGGCGTCGCCAGCACGATCTGCTCGACCAGGTGACGCGGGGCCACCAACCCTCCGCCGAACCCGCGCGCCGCCCCTTCGGCCTCGGCCCACAGCTGCACCCACTGCGCCGCGCGCCACGCCGCGGTGCGCCGGCGCACCACCGGCGGGACTGCGCTCGGGGGGCGATTCCGCGCCCGTCCGATCCGTTCGACGAGGTCGTCCGCGTCCCGCGCGATCGAGCGCGGCAGGCGCCGGTTGGCGAGCAGCGCGCCCACGCTCGCCGGTTGGCGGCGCGCGAGGTCGACCACGACCCCGTCGCCGAGGATGGTGCGCGGCGGTTGGTTCGTGGCCCGCGCGCGCTCCATCCGCCACGCCGACAGCTCCTGCACCACCAGCAGCTGGGTCTCGTCGAGCGCGGCGATCGCGGGCAGGCTGCGGAACGCCTCGGCGTCGTCCTGGCCTTCGAGCCCGACCCGGCGCGCCTCGGCGCACGCTGCTGCCGCGATCGCGGTCCGTCCGGCGGCGTCGAGCTTCGCCGCGAGGGCGTCCCACAGCTGGAGCAACAGCTGGACGTCGAGGGCCGCGTAGCTCAGCTGGGAGGCGCTGAGCGGGCGGCGACTCCAGTCCGACAGCGTCTCGCCCTTGTCGACCTGCACCCCGAGGTACTCCGACACCAGCGCTGCGTACGCCGCGGGGTACGCCTCGGACACGAGCCCGGCGGCGAGCTGCGTGTCGTCGATGTGGTCGGGCAAGCCGCCGAGCGCCACCGACAACACCCGCAGGTCCTGCTCACCCGCGTGCACCACCCACGGCACCGACAGGAGCGCGGGCCCGATCCGCTGCAGCAGGTCGCCGCCCAGCGGATCCACGATCCACGTGGGACCGCCGTCGACCTGGACCTGCACCAGGTACAGCTCGGGCACGTACCGCCGCTCGGCGTGAAACTCGGTGTCGATCGCGATCCGGCGGGCACCCCGGATCGACGCTTCGACTCGTGCGGCGTCGTCGTTCGACGCGAGGATCGCGGTCACGGGCTCACCCCATTCTGCAGGAACTTCGGGAACGCGAACCGGCAGTTCGGGCACCCTGGACGCCGGCGGTGCCCCTCATCCTTGGGCAACAGGCACCGCACGCACTCGTACCGGGACAGGTCGCGCACCCCGCCGCGCACCAGGTCGGCGAGGCACGCGACGAACGCCGGGTCGGTCCCGATCGCCGGCGCGCGGCCGAAGTGCGGGATCCCGGCCGCGTGGGCGTGCTCTCGGTACTCGATGTCGATCTCGTGCAGCGTCTCGATGTGCTCACTCGCGAACGAGATCGGCACCAGGCACACGCGCCGCGCCCCGGCGCGCGCGAGCTCGTCGAGCACCTGCGGGGTCGACGGGGTGAGCCAGGCCACCGGCCCGACCCGGCTCTGCCACCCGAGGTGGACCGGCCCGGTCCAGCCGAGGTGGCGGATCACCGCGCGGATCGTGGCGCGGATGTGGTCGGGGTAGGGGTCGCCGCGCTTGGTCACCCACGACACCGGCAGGCCGTGTGGGGTGAACACCAGGTGCACCGGCTCGTCCTCCGGGCCATCGGTCGCGGCGATCCCGGCGCGGATCGTGTTGCCGAGCGCCTCGACGTACGACGGGTGCTCGGGGTACGCCGGGATCCACCGCACCGGCAGCTGGCCGCACCCGGCGCGCACCAGCGCGTCGTGGAAGAACGAGAACGCGGCCTGGGTGGTCGCGATGCTGTAGTGCGGGAACATCGGCACCGCGACGATCCGGTCCACGCCGGCGGACCGCAGCTCGGCCACCGCCTGGTCCGGCGTCGGCGCGGTGAACATCATCGCCGACGCCATCACCGGCGCGTCTCGCCCGAGGGCCACCTTCAGCGCCTCCACCTGCCGCCGGTGGGTCGGCACCAGCGGGGACCAGCCGATCTGGGCGTAGTTCGGCCCGACCAGCTTCGCGCGCGAGCGGGCGATCCGCGGCGCCACCCACCGCTTGAGCCACGGGGGGCCCGGCAGCACGTCGGCCAACAGCTCGGTCAGGAACGGGACGAGCTCGGACGGGCCCTGTGGCCCCCCGAAGTCGAGGATCGCCACCCCGGTGGTCATCGGATCTGCTCCGCAGGCTGGATCAGGGCTCCAGCGTCTGTCATCTCTCGCCGCAGCGCTTCGTCTCCTCGATCGAGGAGCAGCGCGTGGCGAGCCGCCCGCATCATCCAGGCATCCGAGCGGCTGTCTCCTGCGGCGAACGTCGGGTCTCGGCCGATGGCCCGGCGGAGGAGCTCGAGCTTCCCCTGGCGGAACGGGATCGGCTCGACGATCTCGGCCCGGTACCGGCCCGACGGGTCGAGCGGGGCGCGCATCCCGATCACCCGGTGGGGGTGGATCCCGAGCCGCTCGGCCGCCGCCTGCACCAGCACCTCCGCCGACGCGGTCACCACCCACACCTGCCAGCCGAACCGGTGCATCGCCCACACGAGCTCGCGGATCGGCTCGCGCAGCTGAATCGTGTCGACGCCCTCTCGCAGCGCGCGCTCCGCCGCCGCCCGCGCCTCGCGCTCGGTCCGCCCGCCGATCAACGTGTACACGAGCTCGACGTACCCGGCGCGCAGGTCGCGCGCGCACGCGGCCTCGTACTCGCCCACCAGGTCGACGCCGCGATCGCGCGCGAGCAGGCGGAGCAACGTCTCGCTCACGTCGCCCCACGCGCAGGTCTGGTCGAAGTCGAACGCAGCGACCGGCGCGTCGTCGCCCGGCTCGGCGACGAGCTGCTCGAGGCGCTCGCGCACGTCGGGGTCCCACGCGGCGGAGGTGAGGAACGGACGGGCGGGCGCGCTCATCCGAGGATCTCGGCGATCGCGCGCTCGGCGAGGGTGAGCGCGGCGTCGGCGTGCCCAGCGGCCTCGGCGGCTCGGCTCACCGCGTCGCGCAGGAACGCGATCTGGCGCCCGATCCCTTCCACGTCGGAGGCGGGCTCGACCTCCCACTCGACCGCGGCTCCGGCGGTGACCGCGACCTCGGACAGGGTGGCGACCACCGAGCGGCGCGCCTCGGGGAGCTCGGGCAGGGTCGCGAGGCCGCGCGCGAGGGTGTCGGTGAGGGGGCCGCCGACCGCCACCCGCCGGGTCGCCAGCCCGAGCTGGCGGCGCGCCTCCTCGCGGCGCGCGCGCAGGGGGGCGAGCGCGGACCGGACCTCCGCGTACTCGGGCGCGGTGAGGGCGTGGTCCTGGCGGTGGGCGAGGTGGTGCAACACCTCCGCGGCGCGAGCGACCGCGTCGGGCGAGCCTCCGGCCTGCGCGCGCGCGAGCTCGGCGCGCGCGGCCGCGACCTCCTCGACCAGCGGTACCTTCACCGACCCTCCGGGCCGCGCAGTGTATCGGACAGGACACGTTTGGCGACCTTGCCCATCGCGTTTCGTGGCAGGGCGTCCACCAGCACGATCCGCCGCGGGACCTTGTACCCGGTCAGGGTCCGCCGCAGCTGCGCGCGCACCGCCTCCGGGTCGACGCTGCCGACCACCGCCGCGATCGGCACCTCCCCGAGGTCGGGGTCGGGCACCCCCACCAC
>JBEBJC010000050.1:0-17536 GCA_040080105.1 Myxococcota bacterium | reverse complement strand
GGCGCTCGAGTCGCGGCTCGGGCAGACCGACGCGGCGGTGTCGGCGGTGGACGGGAAGGTGAGCGCGCTCGAGCAGTCGATCCCGGCGGCGGTGCAAGGGCCGGTGCGCGGGCTGGACAAGCGCCTCGGGGCGTTGGACACGGCGGTGTCGGCGGTGGACGCGAAGGTGATCGCGCTCGAGCAGTCGATCCCTGCGGCGGTGGAGGGCCCGGTGCGCGGGCTCGAGGGCCGGTTCGGCGCGGTGGACGCGGCGGTGTCGGCAGTGGACGTGAAGGTGGCCGCGCTCGAAGGCGCCGCGCTGGAGCAGCGGGTGGCCGCGGTCGACGGCAAGGTCGACGCGCTGCAGCGGGCGGTCGAGCCGCTGCGGGGCCTCGGCGCGCGCCTCGGGTCGGTGGACGCCGCGGTCGCTGCGGTCGCGGCCGGGGTGCAGCAGCTCGACCCGCTGCCGGCGGTCACCGCCGCGCTCGGCGAGACCGTGCGCGACCTCGGGCAGCGGCTGTCCGCGACCGACGGCGCGGTCGAGCGCCTCGGCGCCCAGGTCGCGGCGGTGGCCGGCCCGGTTCGGACGTTGGACGAGCGGTTCGGGGCGGTCGACCTCCGCGGGCTCGAGCGGCGGCTGAGTGGGCTGGAGGCTGTTACCGAGGGGGTCCCGGCGCAGCTCGGGGTCGTCGCGCAGCGGGTCGGAGCGGTCGAGCAACAATTGTCGGGCCTCGAACTCCGTCCTGCGGAATTGTCCGCGCCCGACCCGGTGGCTAGCGAGCGGCGGGAGGCCGGGCGGAATTTGCTGACCCGCCCCGCGTTCGGCCCCCCCGACGATCTGCAGGAGATCAAGGGGATCGGCAAGAAGCTCGGCGGCTTGTTGCACTCGCGCGGGGTGTACTACTTCTGGCAGGTCGCGCAGTGGTCCGACGACGACGTGGCGTACATCAACGGGCTGCTCGACGGGTTCGAGGGCCGGATCGACCGGGACCGGTGGGTCGAGCAGGCCCGGGAGCTCTCCGAGCGGCCGGGCGCCGCGCGTCCGCCGCGGTAGTCAGCCGCCGAGCAGCCGCTTCGCGTAGTACCGGAACGAGTGGTAGCTCATCCCGAGCGCTCGGGCGGCCGCGGCGTGGTTGTCGTTCGTGCGGCGGAGCGCGTCGGCGAGCAACATCCGCTGGAACCGCTCCACTGCTGCGTCGAACGTGCCGTCCACCGCGGTGTCCGCGGACAACCCGAGGTCCTCGACCCCGATCGCGTCTGCCGCACAGCGGTACGCCGCGCGCTCCACCACGTGCTTCAGCTCCCGGACGTTCCCCGGAAACGGCGAGCGCTGCAACACCTGGACCGCCTCGTCGGTCAGGTGCTTGCCGTGCAGCGCCGGGACCTCGCGGGCGAACCGGTCGAGGAACAGCGAGGCCAGCGTCGCGATGTCCTCCGGCCGATCGCGGAGCGGGGCGACCACGATCACCTCGAACGCCAACCGATCGTACAGGTCGGGCAAGAACCGTCCGTCGGCCATCGAGCGCTCGAGATCCGCGTTCGTCGCGGCGATGATCCGCGCGGTCGACCGCAGGTCGTCGGCGCCGCCGACCCGGCGGTACTCGCCGTACTCCACCGCCCGCAGGACCTTCTGCTGGAACGACACCGGCGTGGCCGCGATCTCGTCGAGGAACAGGGTCCCTCCCGACGCCTGCTCGAACCGCCCCTGCGACCGGCGATCGGCGCCGGTGAACGCCCCGCGCTCGTGCCCGAACAGCTCGCTCTCGAGCAGCGCGTCGGCGAACGCCGCGCAGTTCACCGCGACCCACGGGCGCCCCGGTGGGCCCGCCGCCGCGTGGATCGCCCGCGCCACCAGCTCCTTGCCGGTGCCTCGCTCCCCTCGGATCAACACCGGCCGGGGGACCCGCGCGACCCGACCGATCTGCGTGCGCAACGCCTCCATCGACCTCGACCGACCCACCAGCGACCAGTCGGCGACCGCGGCCCGCAGGCCCGCGTTCTCGCGCCGCAGGTGGTGTACAGGCCCGAGCTTGTCCAGCGTGGTGCGCACCCGGCGCACCAGGTCCGCGCCGAGCACCAGGAAGTCGTGTGCGCCGGCCGAGATCGCCGCCGCCGCGAGCCCCACGTCGCCGCGCGGCGCTACCGCCACCACCGGCACCTGGGGGTCGGCCTGCCCCAACGCCCGCACCGCCGACCAGTCACTCGGGTCGCCGCCCGGGACGAACACCACGCTCCACCCGTCGGCCGGCGGGTCGCGCAGGCAGCGCTCGATCTCGCCGACGGTGTCGAGCTGGTGGACGGTCGCGCCAGGCGCGGCCTCGCGCACCGCCGCCGCCAACGACGGGAGCGCGCGCAACATCAGCACCGACCACGAGGCGGACATCGGGCCAGTGTAGCCGAGCCCTGTGACTCCGCTCGGCGCACCTGAGACAAAACCTCAGGTCACCTCGAATTGTCGGTGTTGCTCCGTTCGGCGCGGCGGCACGGAGGTTGAACCGTGACCGGGTGAAGGAGGACAGGTGTTCGAGTTCATGGTGTCGGTCGGACTCGCCGCGGCGGTGGGCGCCGCGGCGGCGGTGGTGGCGGGTTGGCTGGTGGTGGGGATCCGGTACATCCCCCACCAGCGGGTCGGCGTGGTGGAGCGGTACTGGTCCACCCGCGGGTCGTTGGCCGACGGTCGGATCGTCGCGCTGAACGGCGAGGCCGGGTTCCAGGCGGACGTGGTCCGCGGCGGGCTGCACTTCGGGTACTCGCCGCTGCAGTACCGGATCCACCTGCAGCCGCTGGTGACCGTGCCGCAGGGGGAGCTCGGCTACGTGTACGCGCGTGACGGGGAGCCGCTCGGGCCCACGGTGACGTTGGGCCGGGTCGCCCCGAGCAACGACTTCCAGGACGCGCGCGCGTTCCTGTCGGGCGGGGGCCAGCGCGGCCGCCAGCGGGCGATCCTGCGCGAGGGCGTGTACGCGGTGAACCTGGCGCAGTTCGTGGTGCTGACCCGCGCCGGGGTGTACACCGGCCCGCAGCGCGCGGCGAAGGACGAGTACCAGCGGTGGCACGACGAGCTCGCCGCCGCCCAAGGGTTCGCCCCGCTGGTGGTCGGCGGCGGCGCCGGCACCGACGAGGTCGGCGTGGTCACGGTGCACGACGGCCCCGCGCTCGACAACGGCGAGATCATCGCGCCGCAGATCGCGAGCCCGCGCCACGCGTGCTTCCAGGACCCAGAGCAGTTCCTGACCGACGGCGGGCGCCGCGGCAAGCAGCTCCAGGTGCTGACCGACGGCACGTACTTCCTGAACCGGTGGTTCGCGAGCGTCGAGCTCCACCCGAAGACCGTCGTGCCGATCGGGTACGTGGGCGTGGTGGTGAGCTACCACGGGCAACACGGCGTGGACGTGACCGGCGACCGGTTCCGTCACGGTGAGCAGGTCGAGACCGGGCAGCGCGGCGTGTGGAAGCGCGCGCTGACCCCGGGCAAGTACGCGCTGAACCCGTATGCCCAGCGGGTCGAGATCGTGCCCACGGTGAACTTCGTGCTGCGCTGGGTGACCGGCCAGACCGAGGCCCACCAGTACGACAAGGACCTGTCCAGCATCGAGCTGATCACCGCCGACGGGTTCGAGCCCCGCCTGCCGCTGTCGTTGGTGCTGCACATCGACTACGAGAAGGCGCCGCGGGTGGTGCAGCGGTTCGGCGACGTGAAGCGGCTGATCAGCCAGACGCTCGACCCGATCTTGTCCGCGTACTTCCGGGACGTGGCGCAGAGCTGCCACATGCTCGACCTGCTCACCCGGCGCGAAGAGATCCAGACCCGGGCGACCGAGGAGCTCGGGCGCCGGTTCCGCGACTACGACATCAACTGCGTGTCGGTGATGATCGGCCGGCCGTCGAGCGCGCAGGTCGACGGGGAGGACCCGATCGAGTCGCTGTTCGACCAGCTCCGCCAGCGCCGCCTGGCGGAGGAGCAGATCGCGACGTTCCGCCAGCAGGAGGACGCGGCGGTGCAGCTGCGCGGCCTGCGCCGGGTGGAGGCCGAGGCGGCCAAGCAGACCGAGCTCACCGAGGCGGCGCTCGACGTGGAGGTGACCGCTTCCCGCGCCGACGCCGAGCTCGAGCGGGTGCGGCGCCAGGCGAAAGGCGATGTGGAGCGCGCGCAAGGAGAGGCGCGCGCGAAGGAGATCCGCGGCCGTGCCGACGCGTTCGCTCGGACCAAGGTGGGGTTGGCCGAGGCGGCGGTGGCGCTGAGCGCGGTGCGCGCGATGGGCGGTGACCCGCGCCTGGTCGCGGTGCAGCGGGTGGCCGAGGCGCTCGCGGCCAGCCACCAGCCGCTCGTGCCCGAGCGCACGGTGACGCTGGGGGGAGGGGACGGAGCACAGGGCCCGCTCCAGCAGCTGCTGCAGCTGCTGGTGACCGAGCGCGCCGAGCACGTCGTCGACAGCGGAGACCTGACCGAGCTCGATCGGCTCATCCGCAGGACGGAGTCGGCGGGATCCGAGCCGGCCGAGCGTCACGACGACCTCGATCTGCCGGCGGCCGAAGTGGCTACTTGACCTCGTCGACCGACTGCTTCATCTCGTCGTTCCAGTTCTCCCGGAGCTTGATCAACGGGTTGAAGTTCGCCCGGCGCCGGTCGAGCAGCAGGGAGCCCTGGGGCTTCACCAGCTCGCCGGTCACGTCGACGCCTTCGAAGTCGATCTCCGTCCGCTCCTTGTACTTGATCGACCGACCGGTGTCGGTGTCGACCTCTTCCTGAGCGAACGCCGGGGCGGCGAGCATCCAGCCGAAGGCCACGATCCACATGCGCTTCATCTCTGCCTCCAGGAGGTTGGGTGCTCCCCCGAGACCCTCGGGGGAGGGTCCACCTTCCGTCGACCCGCGAGGACCGACGGACGGTGGCTACTGCGGCGCTCCCTCGGCCGGGGGCGCCTCGGGAGTGGGCTCCGGAGCCGGCTCGGTCGGGGCCGGCGCGGCGCCGCCGCCACACCCGGCGATGGCGTCGTCGATCGCGGGGATGTACGCGTCGAGCAGCGACTGGATGTCCGGCGCCATGTCCACTTCCTTGGCGTCGACCACCTGCTGGGCCTGCTCGAGGATCATGTTCACCTCTTCCACCGAGCCCGGATCGAGGCAGGCGGCGTTCGCCACCAGCTTCGCCTTGGTCGCGGTGACCGTGGTGGCCATCGACGTGAGCAGCTCCTCGTTCCGCTTCTGCCGCTCTTCCTCGGCCCGCTTCTTCTCTTCCTCGAGCCGCTTCTTCTCTTCTTCGGCGGCTTGGGCCTGCTTGACCTCCTCCATCTTCGCGAACACGTCGTGGGTCGGCGGGATGGTGCCCGCCTTCATGTCGATGTACGCGGTGAGGTACTTCATCGCCTTGTCGAAGTCCTTCACGTACCGGTAGTTCAGCGTCGAAGCGTTGAAGTACGCGGCCTCGTACTGCGGATCGGCGTCGATGATCTGGTCGTACAGGTCGTTGGCGGCCTTGTAGTCCTGGATCCCGCGCTGCGATACCGCGAGCCCGAGCTTCGCGTCGACGCTGCCCGGGTTGGCGGCGGTGGCGGCGTCGAAACAGGTCTTCGCGAGGCCGTAGTCCCCGGAGTTCAGCGCCACGAACCCGAGGTTCATGTTCGCTTCGTAGTTCGACGGCTGGAGCTTGATCGCCGTCTTGAACTTCTCGATCGCCGCGGCCTCGTCGCCCTGGCTCAGGTAGGTCACGCCCATGTTGTTGTACACGCCCGGGTCACCCGAGTTCAGCAGCAGCGCCTTCTCGGCGGTGAGCTGCGACAGCGAGTAGTTCTCCTGGGCGTAGTACAGCGCGGACAGGTTCCGGTACACGGTCGCGTCGTCCGGCTTGTGGCGCAGGATCTCCTGCGCCTCGGCCAGCGCCGAATCGTATTGCCCGGCGGCGATCAGCGCGCTGATCACGTCGTTGCGCGCCTCGTAGTCCGACGGGTTCTTCGCGGCGTTCGCCTTGTAGATCTCGACGGCCTCGGTGGACTTCCCCTGCTGGTTGAGCACCCGGGCGAGCGAGAACATCGCCGCCTCGTAGGTCGGGTCGGCCTCGTACGCCTTGCGGTAGTGGGACTCGGCCTCGGCGGTCTTGCCGAGCTGCTCGGCGACCCAACCGGCGTTGAAGCTCGCCTTGGCGCCCCCTCCGAGGTTCGCCGCAGCGTTGAAGTGGGTGTACGCGGTCGTGTAGTCCACCGCCCCGGTCTTCTTGTCGGGGTTCTGGACCAGGAACAGCGCCTTCTGGAAGTTCGCGGCCGGGTTGGACGCGAGATCCGCCTCGTCGTACTTCGGCACGCCCCCCTTGGGGCAGCCGACGAGGGCGAGGGCGAACAGAACAGACAGTGTCGTACGCATGGTTCGTCCCTCTCCTACAGGCTCGGCTCGAACGGATACTTCTTCGCGGCCTTCGACGACGTGAACCGGGGGTCGACCAGCTGCTCGGTCAGACCCGAGAAGTCGTCGGGGCGGAGCACGCCGAGCTGACGCGTGGCGTAGCCCGTGTTCTCGTTGTACAGGGTCAGCTCGTAGCTCTTGTCCAGCGCGAGCTTGTAGGCGTTGACCGCCTTCTCCTGCTGGACGTATGCGCGGTCCTGCAGACCCATGTTGTAGATCTCGAGCTGGTCTTCCGACAGGTAGTACGGCTTGTCGCCGTTGATCAGCGCGTCGGCCATGTTCTCGTACGCCTTGCCGAGCGCGACGAGCGAGGCGAGGCCCCACTCACCGGCGCCGGTGGCCACGACCTCGGTGAACGCCTTCTCGACTTCGACCTGAGCCTTGGCCTTCTTCGACAGCGAGTCGATGAGCGCCTTGTCTTCGGCCTTCTGGCTCGCGCCCCGGCCCGCGCCCTTGATCTTCATCGCCATGTACGCGTCGAGTGACGGGAGGGCGAGCTGGTACATCATCTCGGCCACGAACTCGGTCTGCGGGCCCTTCGCGCCGCCGCCCTTCGCGTACTTGTCGTACAGTCCGACGGTCTCGCGGTAGATCGCGTCGCGCTCCTTGGGCTTGCCGAGCTTCTCCATCGCCTGCCCGTAGTGCAGGCGCGCGAAGTACTGGTACTCGAGCGGCGCGTTCTTCGGCGGGGTCTTGTAGTACGCCTGGTACTGGTTCGCCGCCTCCTGCCACCGCTGCCCTTCCTCGTAGATCTTGCCCACGCGGATCTTGATGTCGGCCACCCGGTCGTCGTCGGGGTTCGCCGCCACGAACGCGTTGTAGTTCTCGATGGCCTTGTCCGCTTGCCCGATGCCCTTCCGGAACACCGCGGCGGAGTACAGCGCGTCGGCAGCCCGCTTGTCGATCTCGGCCGCCTTGGTGGCGTTCTCCGGCTTCTTCTTCTCGGCCGGCGTCTCGCTCCACAACTTCTCGTAGTACAGCGCCGCCTTGTCGTAGTCGGCGATCAGCTCGTAGTCGTACCCGAGGAACCCGATCTGGTCGTAGTAGTACTTCACCTTCGGGCCGAACTTCGCGTCCTCGACCAGCAGGTGGCGGACCTTCATCGAGTCGGAGACGCGCCCGGCCTTGTTGAAGTACGCCGCGGCGTTGTTCAACGCCTGGGCGGAGATCGCCGCGTCGGGGAACTCCTCGTAGAACTTCACGAAGCCGTCTGCGGCCTTGCCGTAGTCCTTGTCCTTGTCGAAGCTGACCTCGACCAGCTTGAACGAGGAGTTCATGTAGATGTCGTAGGTGTCCTTCTTGAACGCGGCGTCGCCGAGGCCCGCCTGATCGTAGAACGCCTTCGACGACTGGCGCAGGCTGTCCCAGTTCTCCTTGATCGCGAGCGCGTCGAGGATCAGGTTCGCGGCGAGCTTCGCTTCGTTCGACCGGGGGTCGAGCGCGATGACCGCCTGGAACTGCTTGGACGCGTCGTCGTACCGGTACTTGTTGTACAGCAGGTACGCCGACTTGTAGATCATGTCCTTGACCTTCGCGTCGCCGCTGTACAGGGTCGCGTACTTGTTGCACGCGTCCACGAACCGCTGCTCCCACTCGGTGAGCGACTGCGGCTGCACATCCTTGGTGACCTTCGCGGTGACCTTGCCGGCGGCGTTGGCGCCGCCCTCGAGCTTGACCTGCTCCTCGGCCGCGAAGATCGCGGACTCGGCGCAGAACTTCGAGTGCTTGCCCTGCGGGTCGAGGTCGACGACCGCCATGTACTGCTCGAACGCGCCCTTGTAGTCCTTCAGCCGGTACAGGAGCTCGCCGTAGGCGTAGCGCACCTCGTAGGTGTGCTCGTTCTTCGGGAAGATCTCGAGGTAGGTCTGGTACGCGCTGCGGGCGAGCTCGTACACCTGGGCCGCGTCGGGGTGCTTGCTCCGCTCGTACTGGCGCGCGGTGGCGTGGAAATCGACCGCGATGCCGCGCAGCTGGGCCTCGATCTTCGTCTGGGCCTCTTCCACCGCCTTCGGGTCGGCGGCGTTCGCCCGGGACCACGCGCTCTGCGGGCCGTAGTCGGTGCGGAGGCGGTTGATCTCCTCCAGCACCTTGTCGCGCGCGCCCATCTTCTTGTACGCGCTGATGATCTCGGTCTGGTACTCGGGGTTGTCCTTCGCGGTGGTGTCGTCGAGGATCAACCTACGGTACATCTCGATCGAGCGGTCGAACTTCCCTTGCTCGAAGAACGTGCCGGCGAGCCGCTTCAGCGTGGTGCGGATCAGGTCGGTCCGGCCCAGCTTGGTGAAGTACTCGATCGCCTCGTTCATCTGGTCGGCGTCGGCGTAGAACCGGACGAGGTCCTTGAGGGCTTCGTCCTGCAGCTGCAGGTTCGACTGGGACTGGTCCGACGCGAGGCTCTTGTCGACGACGGCCTTCATCGTCTCGATGCCCTTGTCGTACTCGCCGACGTTGTAGTAGCACCACCCGAGCTTGTACATCGAGTAGGCGTACTTCGGGCTGTCGGTGTAGCTCGCGGCCTTCAGGTAGGCCTTGAGCGCGCCGTACGCGTTGTTCTCCACGTCGAAGTAGTACTCGCCGATCTGCACGTACGAGTCGGCGATGAAGTCGGACTGCGGGTACAGCTTGACCAGCTGCTTGAACGCCTCGGCGGCGTCCTGCTCGCGGCCGACATCCTTGAGCGCGGAGCCGAGGAAGAACGTGGCCTGGTCCGCCCGCTGGTACCGTGGGTAGTTCTGCAGGATGCCCTGGTACAACTTGATCGACCGCTCCTGCCACTCGCGCGAGCCCGTGTTGTCGGCGCGGAGCGTGTCGGTGTTGCAGCCGGGCTGGTTGAAGCAGGCCTCGAACTGCTTGTCGTACGAGGCCATCTCCTTGAGGTACAAGTACCGACCCTGCTGGAAGTACAGGTCGGCGAGGCGGAGCATCATCTCCGCCTTGGTGTCGTCGGCCATCCCCTTCGACAGCAACCCCTTGAGGGATTCGATCGCCTCCATCCGCTTCGCTTCGGCCATCTGGGCGTAGGTCTCGTCCAGGTTGGCCTGCTCGTCGAACTTCCGCAGCTTGATCGTCTTGCCGGTGCGCGACTGCAGCTCGGCGTCGTTGTCGGAGGCCTTGCCCGTGGTGGGCTCGGCCGCCAGCGCCGGGGCGCCGAGGGCCAGCGCGAGCGCCATCGACAGCGCCGCATGGCGGAGGTGCTTGCTGTTCATGTCCGGACTCCTCGATCTCGTGCTTGCGGATGCGTGGCAACCGGCCCGCGCCGGGCCGGGGAGGGGAGGATCTCCGCGCGGCGGAACCCGTTCCCCGAGAGGTCCGACGGACCAGCCGTCGAACGGAGGGCTATTCGCACTCGCCGTGCTCGGTGTACCGGTAGTACCCGAGCTCGTCCCGCCAGAACTCGCCGTTGAACGGCCAGTAGATGATGTCGGGCGTCTTCGCGTAGTCGATCGGCTGGCGCTTGCCGGCCTCGACGTCGGCGTTGGTGGAGCGGAACTCGTAGTCCTTGCGCTGGGCGTCCACGACCTCGAACTGGACCAGGTCGGTGTTGTCGATCAGCGACTTCAACATCCCGTTGAGCTTGACCATCTCCTTGAGCAGCTCGTTGCCGGCCTTCTTCTTGTACAGGATCCGGTCGGCCTCGATGACCTTGTGGAGCTCTGCGCCCACCGAGTCCTTCCACTGGGCGGTCATCCCGTCCATCTTGACCTCCTCTTCCTCCATCAGGTCGAGGTGTCTGACCATCGCTCCGAGGTCCCGGTTCCGCAACATCCGAGCAAATGCGGCCTGCGGAAGGGTGGTGGAGGGGTTCGGATTCGTGAAGTACTCGTCGTAGGCCTGATCCCAGACGTCCTTCTGGTCCTTGTACTTGTTCAGGAAGGCCTCGGTCTCCGACTGCATCGGGATGTACTTGGCCTCGAACGTCTTCAGGATCCGGTCGACGTCCTTGTACTGGCACAGGTTGAAGAACGTCAGGGCCCGGAGGTAGGTCACCTCGGGGATGAAGTCCGTGTCCCCGAAGTACGGGCTGTCCACCGTGAGCAACAACCCGAGGGTCAGGTTCAGGTCGGCGCCGAGGAAGTTCGTCCACGCCCGCTCGAACAGGCTCTCGGCCCAATACGACGAGTCGCGCGACACCATCTGGTAGTAGTTCTCGGCGTTGTCGTACCGCTCGAGGCCGTAGTAGATCCGCGCGATGTTGATCAGCGCGAGGTCCTTCATGTCCTCGATCTCGCGGGCCGAGCGCGCGTCGGCCACCACCGGAGGCTGCGCGGTCATGACCTCGCGGAACGACATCACCGCGCTCTTCAGCTTGCCGCGCTGCTGGTTGATGATGCCTTCGTAGTACTTCGACCGCATGTACAGGTCGGACTTGGTGGAGACCTGCTTGAAGTACTCGGCGGCGCCGGTGAGGTCTTCCTTCTCGAACAGCTTGCGGCCCATCAGGTAGTACAGGTGGTTCCGCGCCTGCCGGGGGAACGCCTCGGGCGGGATCTTGTTCACCACCCGCAGCAGCTCGTAGTCGTTGCCGGTCAGGGTAGCGATCGCCACCAGGCGCGGCAGCGCGTACTTGAAGTACGGGTTGCTCGGGCCCTTGCGCACGACCTCCATGAAGTAGTGCTGGGCGCTGTGGTACAGCGTGAGGTCGTACAGCGACTTCGCCAGGTAGTACTGGATCTTGGTCTCTTGATCCGGGTACCGACCGTCGCGGAGCATCTCGTACAGCGCGTCGCTGGACGTCTGGAACTTCTTCTCGCGGTACTTCTCGATCGCCTGCTCGAGCTCGGGCGGGCCGCCGCCGGAGGGCTCCTCCTCGTCGGCCGCGTCTGCGTCGCCGGCCACCGGGCCGCCGCCCACGTCGAACGTGTCACCGCCGAGCGTGTCTTCCTGGTCGAACGCCGAGGTCGGGTCGGGCGCGGGCGCCGGGGCCCCGCCGCCGGTCGACGGGGGGGCGCCAGCCATCTGCAGCGCGGCGGCCTGCACGTCGGGAGGCGCGTTCTTCGACTTCAGGCACTGGATGTCCTGGTCGGTGAACTGCTTGCCCGAGCTCTTCATCGTCTCGATGACGATCGAGCTCGGGATCCCGAGGGTGACCATGTTCATGATGTCGTCGCAGCCGATGGCCAGCGCCTGGGCGGGCACGCTCAGCCCCACGACGAGCGCGGCGACGGTGGAGAACGAGAACAGTCGACGCATGATCTAGTCCATCCCCGGGAAGAAAATGGAGCCACCGGCAATCAGGGTGAAGTTGTTCTTCATCTCGAGGGTGTCGGACTCGATCACCTCGATGTACGACAGTCCCCGGCCTTCGAGGCGGGCGGCGAAGGTCTCGTTGAACACCACCCGCAGGCCGCCGCCGTAGGTGAGCGAGGGGTGCCACTGGGACTGGGTCGCGATCGCGCGCGCGTCGGTGGTCTTGCCGAGCGCCTCGAGGTCGTCGAGCGTCTGGACCGCGCCCGTGCCGAACACGCCGAAGATGTCGAACCCGATGATCCGGCTGTGGCCGAGCGCGATCTTCCCGTAGATCGGCGAGAACTGGAAGTTCACGTTGCCGTACAGCTGGATCTTCGAGATGTCGGGCGTCACGCCGTTCTCGTTGATGATCTGCTCGGTCACGGCCTTGTAGTCGGCGGTCCCGAGGTTCGGCGAGAACGTGAACGAACCCTCGAGCGCGAACACCTCGGTCGCGTGGTACGCGAACGCGACCGAGCCCAGGTACCGGTTGATGAACGGGTCGTTCGTCACGAAGCCGAGCGCCGGCGACAGCTCGTACCGGCCGATCTTCATGAAGTTCTTGCGCTGGAAGGTCTGGATGACGCGCCGCCGCTGCTGCTCCTCCGGCAGCTCGACCGCGGCCTCCTCCTCCGCCAGCAGCGCCTCCTTCTCCTGCCGGTTGGTCGGCTCGGGCGGCGCGGTGTCGTCCCCGAAGATGTCGTCGGGGAGGTCCGACTCCTGGGCGAGGGCGGCGGACGAAGTCCACAGCAACGCCGAGGCCAGGATGGAGCGGGTCAAGAACCGAGGCATGGGCACTCCAGCAGGGTCGTCGGAATCAGAAGTTGTACAGGCGGGGCTTCATGTTCGGGAAGAAGAACGCGAGGCCGGTCGTGGCGATGACGTTGTTGTACAAGCGCTGCTCCGTGACCTCCACGTCCGGATCGTACTGGGGCTTGCCGTCGACGTAGAAGGCAGCCCGGATGTCGATCTTCACCGCCATCAGCCGATTGACGAAGTAGTTCTGCCCGATGCCGACGAACGGGGCGATCTTCACCTCCTGCGCCTGCGCCGCAGCCTGCAGGTCGAGGTTGTCGCCGAGCTCGATGTTCGTGGGGTCGTACACCGCGATGAAGTTCTTCTTCGACACCATCCCGGCGCCGCCGAACAGGTAGAAGTCGAAGTTCAGCACCGTCTCGCCGACCAGGTTGATCTTGCCGTAGAACGGCGACCAGCCCACGCCGAACGCGCCGGTGAGCGCCGCCTTGTCGAGCGGCTGCTGGAAGTTGAACTCGTTGTCGGCGGAGGCCTGGTAGGCGCGGTCGAGCAACACGCTCGTCAGCCCCTTCACGTCGTTCTCGCCGAGGTCGGGCGAGTACATCAGCTGGGCCTGGAACGAGAGCTGCTCGGACAGGTGGTACCCGACGATGGCCCCGCCCAGGTACCGGCGGGCGAACGGGTTGTTCGGCACGTACCCCAGGATCGGGCTGATCTCGAACCGGCCCTGCTTGAGGAAGAACCGGTTCTCGACGGCCTGCTTCTCGGCGCGCCCAGCCTTGTAGTCCTCGATCGCCGCGATGCCGGGGCTCTCGGCCCGCGCTTGCACGGCGGAGAGGAGGGTCATGGCGAGCCCGATCAGCGGAATGAGACGGGGCATTCTGAATACTCCACGAAGGTGGCCGGAAGGCCGGGCGAACAGCGGCGGAAACTTAGCACGCATCGGCGGAGGTGGCCGCCGCGAGCGGGTTCCTACGCGGGACGAGAGCGTTTAGGGTGGGTGCGGCGCACGGGATCTCGTTGTCAAACCTTTGTCATCCGAATCGGCGCCCGGGTTCCCACGTTCGGGCCCCCGCGGTGGCGGCGGTCATCATGCCCGCAATCCGCGCGGATCGTTAGGCCCGGAGATCACGGGTCGATCACCCACGGCTGCTCCAGCCAGGACATCCCGCCGCGGCGGTCGCGCAGCACGGCGTACCAGGTGCCCGAGTCGACGGGATCGCCGCCGAAGTCCGACTCCTGCCCCTCGGCCGGCGGAGACACCCAGGTCGCCTCGATCGACGGCCACAGCGTGACCGACTCGATCAGCTCCCCGCCGGTGGCGAACCACGACACGTACGGCTCCTCGACCCGGACCTCGACCGCGCCGTCGGAGGTGAGGTAGTCGTAGGTCTCGATCGCGCCTTCGGCGAGCACCACGCCGAGCTCGTACGGTTGGAGCCGGTCGAGGTGCACGGTGGCGCCGGCGGGGATCACCGAGCCGTCCACGGTGAACGCGCCCAGCGGCGGGTTGTGGTTCGGGGTGGCGGCCTCGCTCACCACGAGCCGCTTGTACCCGGACTCCACCTCGGCAAAGTCCAGGTTCTCGGGATCTTCCAGGGCCGCTGGCGGCAGCGCGAACAGCTGCACCATCACGTACACGCCCTCGAGTCGGGCGGCGTCGTCGAGCCCGTCGAGCAGGTCGGCGGGGACCTGGTACGCGGGGGGCAGGCCGGGCTCGAACCCGATGAACCCGAGCTCGGCCAGCGCGGCCGGGTCCGGGTCGTCGAAGTCGATCGCGCCGAAGTCGGTGGCGCAGCCCCCGGTCCAGTCGGTGTCGTCGGTCACGGGGCACGCGAGCCACACCACCGACAGCGCCTCCGGGTCGCCCGGAGGGTGGCCGAACAGCGCTTCGAACGTGACCCGATCGCCGGGCCGCGCCTCGGCCGGCTCGGACGCCACCCCCAACAGGCGGGTGCGGGTCACCGACCAGTCGTCTTCCAGATCGCGCGGGCGAGGGTACTTGTCGCCCCCGATCACGCAGCCCGCCAGCGTGGCCAGGATCATGGGAACACCCTCGCCTCGATGCCCACGTTCGGGATGAACGGCAATCCCCGGACATAGGCAGACTGTGTGTAATCGTAGTTGTACACGGTGAACTCGGGGTTCACCCCGCGCACCGCGTTCAGCAGATCGACGTAGGTGTCGAGCTGCCACTTGCGCAGGGTCCACAACTTGTCGATCCGGAGGCTGGTCTGGAAGTAGGGCGGCAAGCGATCCCCGTTGTTCACGCCGACCTGGAACGGGTTGTACGTGTCGGAGTCCACGTCGTAGATCCCGGTGTCGTACTCGCTGCTCGGGTTGCCGGTCACGTACTGCACCTGCAACGACACACCGAGGTCGAACGGCAGATCGTAGCCGGCCTGGGCGGAGAAGATGTGGGTCTGGTCGAAGTCGAACAGGGTCCAGCACCCGCCGGTGCCGAGCAGCCGGTCTTCGGGCTCGGTGGCCTCACACGCGTACGGGTCGAGGCGGGAGGCGTGCGACAGGGTGTAGCTGACCCACCCGAACAGACGCCCGACCGGGTCGTGCCGCGCCATGACCTCGAGCCCGTACGCCCGGCCTTCGCCGCCGTTCTCGTACGGGTTCGACCCGAACCCGGTGAACCCGTCGGACAGCACGATCAGGTCGTCGATCTTGCGGTAGAACACGTCCACGTCGTAGGTGATCGCCGGCCCGAGCTTCTGCTCCCACCCGAGCGAGGTGGACCAGCTCCGCTCGTAGGTGGTGGTGGCGTCGGTGCCGACCCCCACGACCTCTTGTGGCTGCGGCGGCTGGTGGTACAGGCCGGTCGCCCCCTTCACCGACAACTTCTCGGGGACGACCTCGAACCGGGTGAGCACCCGCGGGTCGAACGCGAGGTCCGCCCCGAGGGACGAGCCGTCGCCGGCCACGTCGCCCTGGGTGAGCAGCACCAGCGTGTCCGCGCGCAGCCCGGCGCTCACCAGCCACCGGTCCGAGCCGCCATCGAGCGGGCGGAGGTCGGCGCGCACGAACAGGTCCGGCGACCACAGGGAACCGTGGCCGTCGAACGCGACCGACTCGCGCTCGGCCAGCGGGTCGCCGATCGCCTCGAAGTTGATCGCCGACAGGAACTCGAAGCTCCAGAACCCGCCCAACAGGTCGAGGCCGGGGCGGAGCTCGAGCTCCGGGAACGGCTTCCACCCGAGCTCGGCGCGGAGCTCGGGCACGAGCTGGCGCGAGCGGAGCCCGAACGCGCCACCGAGATCGGTGGTGGTGGTGTCCACGCCGAGCGCCGGCTGCACCGTCAGGCCGAGCGTCTCGGTGAACGGGTGGCGCCACTGGCCCACCAGCCGGTGCGAGTTGTACTGCACCGACAGGTCGCCCTGGGCGTCCTGGTCACTTCCTTGGGCCACGTCGTCGGGGGTGCCGGCCCGGAGCACGTCGTCGAACCCGTACCAGAACAGGCTGAGCTCGCCGTGCTCGAGCTCCGGCACCCACTTGACCTGGTAGTCCCAGTACCGCGGCTTCAGCACGAACCCGGAGTCGCGCGTGAAGTACGGGATGATCGCGTCGACGTACGAGCGGCGCGCGCCCACCGCGAGCCCGTGCTGCTTGTTCCGCCCGAGCCGCCCCTCGTAGTACACCTGACTGTCGAGGATGTCGGTACCCCACACGATCTTCCCGTTCTCTTCGAACTCGGATTTGGTGTGGATGTCGACGGTGCCGCCCATCGTGCGGCCGTACTGCACGCCGTAGCCGCCGGGCAGGTAGTCGACCCCGTCGATCAGCTCGGGTGACAACACCGAAGTGGTGCCGGTGAGGTGGTAGATGATCGGCACCCGGATGCCGTCGATGTACACGCCCGAGTCCTCGGGGTCCGCCCCGCGGATCACCAGCAGCCCGGTGCCGAACGGGGTGCGGGCCGCCCCGGGGAGCGTCTGCACCACCCGCACCGGGTCGCCGAACGTGCCCGGGATCCGCTTGACCTCCTGAATCGAGATCGTCCTGCGGGTCACCTCGTCTTTCGGCCGGTCGTACAGCCCGACCACCTCGTTGTCGCGGTACGAGTCGGCGCGCATCCACAGCTTGACCGTGGTGACCTGCCCCTCGAGCACCTCGATCGTGCGCACCTCGTCGGCGTGGTCGACCTCGCGCAGCCGGAGCTCGACCGACCCGTTCGGGACGCCGCGCAGCGCGAACCGGCCCTCGGCGTCGGTGGTGGTGGTGAGCCCAGCGGCGTCGACCGCGACCAGGACGCCGGCAACGGGTCGCCGGGTGGCCATCTCGACCACCTGCCCGTCGAGGTTCACCGGGAGCTCGACCGGAGGTGCGTCGGGTGGGGGCTCCTCCGCCTTCAGCACGAACGCGTACTCGAACTCGAACACCACCGCGACCGGGCCCTCCACGGTGCGCGCGGGGGCCCAGGTCATCGCCAGCACCGCGTCGACCGCGGCCTCGTCGAACCCGTGGCCCTTGGGCTCGAGGATCTCCACGTTGTCGACCACGCCGTCGGCCGACAGCGTGATCTGCAGCTTCACCATCGCCTCGAGGCCCGCAGCGAGCGCGTCGGGGGGGTACGGCGCGTCCACGTAGCCGACGATCTTCGGCATCTCGACCACGGGCAGCTCGGCGGGCGCCTCCCCGGGCGCGGCGGGGGGCGGCTCCGGCGAGCTCGGCGGGTCGGCGGCGAACGCGAGCGCGGCAATCCACTCAATCAAGGGACATCTCGAACTTGCAGGAGTACGGTACCGCGCGGGTCACGACCGCGGCTTCACCCTTGAGGCCCGGCTTCCACCGGGACGAGGTGAGGGCCTTGCGGCACGCCTCGTCCGCCTCTGGGTCGAGGGAGCCCACCACCTCGATCGCGGTGACCTTGCCGGTCTCGTCGATCGTCAGCAGCAGCTCGACCCGGCCCTGGAGCTTCTTCTCCTTCACCGCGGGCGGGACGTCGAGCACCGGCTTGTAGCGGATCTTCGGCGGCGTGGTCACCGCGGCGTACGGCACGATCACCGTCTCGGTCGCCTCGTCGAGGGTCATCCGGTCGTCGGTGGCGCGGGTCGCGGTGGTGTTCCCGGCGCGCACCGAGATGCCGCTGCCGTCGCCCGGGAGGAACGACTGGTTGTTCAGCCCCTGCACCGTCCGTGGCGTGGGCTTCGCCGTGGGGGGCTGTCTCTTA
>JBEBJC010000851.1:0-4002 GCA_040080105.1 Myxococcota bacterium | reverse complement strand
GCCGCGCCCCGCCGCCGCCCCGGCCAGCGTCACCAGCACCCCGGCCTCGGGCGTGGGGGCCTCGGCCGCGCGCTGGAGCAGCGGCAGCGCGTCGGCGAACCGGCCAGCGCGGACCAGCGCGAGCCCGGTCACCCCCGCCAACGCCAGCTCCTCCGGGTGCTGCTCCCGCCACCCCGCGGCGAGCGCGAGGGCGCGGTCGAGCTCACCCGCGTCGGTCCACGCCCGCACGGCCATCGCCCGCGCGTTCGACCCGTCGGGGAGCCCGTCGGCGGCCGCCTGGAACAGCTCGGCCGCCTCGGCGTACCGACCGGCGCCCGCCAGGGCCGACGCGTACCCCACCTGCAGCGACGGATCCCCCGGATCGAGCGCCAGCGCTGCCCGGAGCTCCACCTGCGCCTCGGCCGCGCGGCCCGCGCCGAGCAGCAGCCACGCCCGCCGACCCCGCAGCTCGGCGATCCCGGGGTACTCCGCCACCAGCCTCTGCAACATCGCGTCGGCCTCGGCGAACCTCCCCTCGAAGCCCACGAGCTCCGCCTGCTCCACCCGTCGGAGCAACCCGGTGTGGTCCTTGGGGTCGGGCAGCGGCCCGGCCGGCTCCTCCGCGCCGTCGGTGTACCCGAGGGTCGCGAGCGCCTGCACCAGCTGTGGATCGAGCTCGTTCTGGCGGCGTGGGGGCGGCGGCGCGCTCGGGCGGCGGCGGAGCATCGACGCGACCCGCTCCGGCTCCGCGGCCGACCGATCGGAGGTCGCCCCGGGGTCCACCCGCAGGTCGTACAGCTCGGGCCGGGGCAGCGCCAGCACCAGGTACCCGTCGTCGATCCACCCGAGGTGCGGCGCGAGCCCGAACCGTTGCTGGAGCTGGTAGCTCTCGAGCGCGATCGGCCGCGCGGGCGCGGGGGTCGCGCGCCCGTCCGGGTCGGGCAGCGCCGGGGCCCCGACCGCCGCGAGCAGCGTCGGCGCCACGTCGACCAACGACACCGGCGCGGCCTCCACCGACGCCGCGATCCCCGGCCCCGCCACCACCCACGGCACCCGCTGGGTCGCCGGGTACACGTACAGCCCGTGCGCCACCTCCCCGTGGTCCCCGCGCGACTCTCCGTGGTCACCCACCACCGCGACCACGGTCGTGTGGGGGTCGAGCGCCGCGACCAGCCGCCCGATCCCGTCGTCACAGGCGCCGATCGCGGCGTCGTACGGGTCGGGCCGCCCGGGACCGGGCCGGTTCGGCAGGTGCGGGTCGTACAGGTGCACCCACAGGAACGCCGGGCGGCGTGGATCCCGGCTCGACCACCACCGGAGCGCGGCGTCCACCACCTCGTCGGCGGGCCGCTCCTCTCCGGGGAACGAGTCGTCGAAGGCGTCGAATCCCTGGTCGAACCCGAACGCGCGCGACGTGACCACCGCCCCCACGAACCCCGCGGTCGTGTAGCCGGCGCCGCGGAGCTGCTCGGCCAGCGTGGTCGCGGCCGGCGGGAGCCGATCGAAGTTCGACCGGACCTGGGTCCGCGCGGGGAGCTGCCCGGTGAACAGGCTCGCGTGGGCGCCCACCGTGAGCGGGATCGGGGAGTACACCTCCGCGTACCGGCGGCCTCGGGCGGCGAGCGCGTCGATCGCCGGGGTCGGCTCGGCCCACCCGTACGCGCCGATCCGGTCCGCGCGGGTGGTGTCGAGGGTGACCAGCACGAGGTCGGGCGGGCGAGGCGGGGCGCAGGCGAGCCAGGCGCCGATCACAGGCGGAACACCCGCTGCGCGGTGCCGCCGAGGAACCGGTCCCGTGTTTCGTCCGACAGCCCGAGCGACCCGAGCTCGGCCAGGCACTCCGAGGGTGTGAGCATCGGGAAGTTGCTCCCGAACAGGACCTTCCGGCTCCCGTGGCCGCGCAGGTAGTCGACCAGCTCTCGCGGCAGGCGGCCGAGCTTGTACGCCGAGGTGTCGATGTACACGTTCGGGTACTTCGTCGCGAGCGAGATCATCTCGCTCGTCCACGGGAAGCCCGTGTGGCCTCCGACGATCACCAAGTCGGGGAAGTCGAGCGCCACCTCGTCGAGGTACGGGATGGGTCTGCCCGGCTCGGACGGCATCAGCGGCCCGGAGTGCCCGACCTGCAGGCAGAACGGGATGCCCAACTCGACGCACTCGGCGTACAGCGGGTAGTAGTACCGCGAGTTCGGTGGCAGGTTCCACAGCCACGGCAGCACGCGCAGGGCCTTGAACCCGAGCTCGTTCACGCACCGCCGGAGCTCGCGCACCGCTTCCACCGGCCGCAGCAGGTCGACCGACGCGACGCCGAACAGCCGATCGGGCGCGGCTCGCACCACCGCGGCCACTGCGTCGTTGTGCAGCAGCGGCCCGGCCGGTCCCCACCACGCCGACACCAACGCCTGGTGGACGCCCGCAGCGTCGAGCGCCGCGAGGGTGTAGGACGGCGGGAGTTGGTCGGGGACACCGGACGGGTCGAACCCGCGCCACCGGTTCAGCGAGGTGAACATCGGGTGTCGCAGGAACGGGCCGGTCGGGTGTTGCAGCCACGCGTCGACGATCACCGGGTCACCTCCCGCGCGGGTTCCCGCGCGAACGGTCGGGCGAGCTGGGCGAAGTACGTCTGGGGGTACGGCTCGCCGAGCCCGACCCGGTCGGGCAACCCGGCGGGCACCCGCCAAGTGCCGAACAGGCGATCCCACCCGCACAACGTGTTGCCGAAGTTCCACGCGCCACCGTCGACCGCGTGGTGCCACCGGTGCGCGTCGGCGGTGGCGAGGAGCCAGCGGTACGCGCCGAAGTCGAGCCCGAGGTTCGCGTGTTGGACCAGCCCCGCCACGCCGACGAAGGTGGACAACAGGGCGAACAGCGGCGGGGGGGCGCCGAGCAACAGGATCGGGCCGGTGGCGCACAGCACCGACAACCCCACGTACACCGGGTGCACCCGCACGGTGGCGCCGGTGTACAGGACCTCGGCGCTGTGGTGAACGGCGTGGAGCCGCCACAGCCACGGGAACCGGTGGCTGGCGCGGTGCAGCGCGTACATCCCCAGGTCCGACACGATCACCGCCGGCACGAGCTGCGCCAGCAGCGGCCACCGATCCGGCCACAGGTCGAGACCGCCGCCGCCGAGCGCGGCGACGGCCCCGAACAGGGCGATCCGCGCGCCCGCCGTGCCGGCAGTGCCGGACCACACGCCGTGCGCCAGATCGAGCGGCAGCTGACGCCACCCGTCCCGCCACGCCTCGACCGCCGGGACCCGCTGCTCGAGCCACAGCAGCGCGACCGACACCGACGCGAGCGCGGCGAACACCACGCCGGTCTCGTACACCCGCGACCCGGGCGCGATGGTCAGCACCGTCGCCACCGCGAGGGTGGGAACCACGAACAACCCGAGCACCACCACGTGTGCGAGCCACATCGGGCCAGCGTACCCTACTCACCGCCCGAGTTGGAGCCTGGGACGCGCGCGCGCCCCGGCCGCGAGCTCGGGCTCCCCCGCCGCCACGTACGCGCGCGCCAACAGCTCGGAGGCCTCGGCGTCGGACGGACGCAGCCCGGCGGCGCGGATCGCGTGGTCGACCGCCCGCTCCGGCCACCCGAGCTCGAGCCACCGACGCGACTCGAGCAGCGCCACCTCGGCGGCGAACCGGCGGTCGGCCCCGGGCCCGGGGGTGAGCTCGAACAGCCGGGCGTCGGCGTCCGGCTCGGCGTGCAACACCGCGCGGCGCGCGTCGGCGAGGGCGACCAACATCGGCCCGGGCTCGAGCGTCCACAGCGCGGCGCGCGCGCGGGCCGACACCTCGGGCGCGCCCCACTCGTCGCCGAGCCGCGCCAGCCGATACCACGACGCCGCGTGCCGGTCGTCGAGCGCGACCGCCTCCTCGAACGCGGCGACCGCCGCCGCCGGGTCCCCCACCCGCTCGCGGCACTCGCCCTCGAAGTACGCATCGGTGGGGGTCCAGCGCCCGGTCGCGCGGGTCTCGGCCAGCAGCTCCAGCGCCTCCCCGCACGCCCCGGCCC
>JBEBJC010000850.1:0-4003 GCA_040080105.1 Myxococcota bacterium | reverse complement strand
CCCGGTCGAGTGGGTCGCGCCGCTCGCCGCGCCGCTGTTGCCGGTCGTGTCGGCGGTGGTCGGCGTGTTCGGCTACGAGCCGGTCACGAACGTCGCGCCCGGGGTGGTGGCGTACGTCGGGTGGAACCTGGTGTACGCGTTCGGCGTGGGCCTCGCGTACGCGGCGTTCACCGCGGTGGTGCTCAACGCGATCGGCACGAAGTCGGGCGCCACGAAGTACAACCTGTTCGCGTCGCTGTCGAACTTCCCGATCTGGTGGCTCGGCCTCGCGCTGGGGCGGATCGCAGACGTTCAGGGAGCCGAGGCGATGTTGATCGCGGAGGCCGGGTTCGCGGTGGTCGCGATCGCGCTGTTCCTGGGGGCGACCCAGTGGGTCGGCCGGACCCAGCTCCCCGACGTGTTGGACGAGCGCCTCGACCCGGCGTGAGGTGGTGGTCCCTCACTCAGGGGCGGGAGCGGCGCCCACACAGGCGGCCCACGGTCCGCGCGCGGCCACCACGATCCGGTCGTCGACGATCCGGACCGACCGGAACGCGGCGAGCACAGCCCGGGCGTCGGCGTTCTCCTCGGACATGAACGTCTCGTTCAGCCTCGGCGCGAGGTCCTGACCCCGCACGAACAGCCCTAGCGGGACCCCGTCCAGTTCGAACCGGTCGATGGTGAACGTGGTGAACCGCCCGTCCTCGATCGCGAACGCGCCCGAGGTGACGGTGTTCAGGTACTTCGGCGGGTCGGGGGGCTCGGGCATCCGGTTGGACAGCTCCAGCGTGAGGCCGCCCGCCTCCACCACCAGCGAGAACCGCTCGGATCCGAACACCCAAGGGTTGGTGAGCGCGGCCAGCTCGATCCACTCGTCGCCGGTCAACGACACCCGCTCCCCCGCCTCGAGCGCCGGGCACACCCGGGCAGCGATCGACGCGCCGCGGGCGGGATCGGTCGCCCTCGGGCCGCCCGGCAACGGCTCGTCGGACAGGACGAGGGTGGGCCCCACCACCGGGATCAGCAAGATCGCCACCACCGGCCCGACACACGCGCCCAGCGCGATCAGCGCGCCGGCGGCGGCCAACCCGAGGATCACCCACCGAAACGCTCGACTCGGAGGCTCGGACATCCTCCCCGGTTTACCTCGCGCCGGTCGGGGCTACAACGCGTTCACGTACGAGTCGAACTCGGCCCAATCCCCGACCCCGCCGTGCCCGCCGACCTGGGTGGGCGCCGAGCCGAGCACCGCCGCCTCGAAGTCCCGCAGCTCGACCGCCGCCTGTGGGAACAGCGCCAGCCCCCCGTTGCCCGGGTTGAACAGGTCGCTGTTGAACAGGAGGTTCGCGCTCTCGACGTGCACCACCACCATGTCCACCGCGTGGGAGCTGTCGACCGCCCACGCCGTCACCGGGTTCGTGGGGTCATCGAACGTGACCGCGCCGCCCTCCGGCACCGGGACGAACGCGGCGGTGGCCGGCACCGCCGACAGCGCGTCGGGGACCACGGTGGAGGGCGCGCCGAACACCCCCTGCAGGAACGCGACGTTCTCCTCACTCGTGACCACCGGGACGCCGGCCGCCACGAACGACCGCAGGCCCCCCGCGTGGTCGAGGTGGTGGTGGGTGGCGATCACCCGGGTCACCGGCTTGGTCGGGAACTGGGTCGCGGCCCAGGCCAGCAGCGCGTCCGCGCGCTCCGGATACAGCGGCGCCTCCACGAAGATCACCCCGTCGTCCTGCTCGATCGCGAGCGAGTTGTGCGATCCACCGGTCAGGTGGAACACGCCCGGGGCGAGCTCGGTCGCCGCCACGAACGTCTGCGGCAGATCGAACGGGAGCCCGAGTGAGCCGAAGCCCTGGTGGAACTGGTGGCTGCGCGCCCCCACGTCGGCCAGGCCAGCGTCGTACACCGGGGCCGCCCCGGCCGGGAAGTCGAACGTGCCCGCGGGCACCGCCGGGTCGATCTCGATCGACGCGCGGGCCTCCGCGTGGAACAGCTGCTCGTCGACCCGCAGGAACACCTCGCTCGGGAACGAAGGCCCCGAGCCCCCCGAGCCCCAGGTCTGCCAGCCGGCGTACAGCACCTCCACCGGCACGTCGCGCTCGAGGTGGTGGTTCTCGACCGTGAGCAGCCGGTCGATCCGCCCGGTGGACGGGTCCACGTACAGGTCGATCGGGCTGACCGGGTCGTCGATCCGCAGGATCTCGTACACGACGCCGTCGTACAGGTCGAACCCGGCCTCGGTCGCGAGGGAGGGGTCGGCGAGCGCGTCGAGCACCAGCAGCTGCGGGTTCAGCAGCCGGTGCTGCTTGCGCACCGCGGCCCACCGGGTCGACGGCATGTCGCCGGTCGAGGTGCCGAACACGCTGTCGATCCCGTCCACCACCCCGACGTCGCCGACCACGATCTCCGAATACGCGAGCGGGAACCCGCCGAAGAACCACAGGTCGCGCTCCCAGTCGAGCCGGACCGCGTCCAGGGCGCGGTCGTCGACCACGGTCACCGCGAACGAGCTCACCCGCGCCGACGGATCGCCCGGGGCGTACCCTTCGTCGTCGATGAACCGATCGCCGGTGGCGGTGATCGCGAACCCGCCGAGCGCGAGCAGCTCGGCCTCCCCGCCGAGGCCCACCAGCACCTTGTCGAGGGTCGAGGCGGCAGGGTCGAACCCGCCGGCGGGACCGGTCGGGCCGGTCGGGCCGGTCGCCCCTCCAGGGCCGGTGGGACCGGTCGGACCGGTCGGACCCGCACCCCCTGCAGGTCCGGTCGGCCCGGTCGGCCCGGTCGCGCCGTCTGCGCCGTCCACCCCGGGGGCACCCTCACACGCCGCCACGCCGAACACCAGCATCGAACTCACGATCATGCGCGATACGGTCCACATCTCGACCTCCGCACGGACGGTATCCGCCCATTCGCGCACAGACTTGCGCAGTCGGGGTATGTACTCGTGCACGAATGCACTGAAACGGGAGGGGTCGGATGGGCGAGTGGGACTGGGACCACCTGCGGTACTTCCTGGCGCTCGCGCGGAACCCGAAGCTCCAGCGAGCGGCCGACCGCCTCGGGGTGAGCCACACGACCGTGTTGCGCCGGATCCGCGCGTTCGAGGACCAGCTGGCGACGCGCCTGTTCGAGCGCACCCCCGACGGGTGGCTGATGTCGGTCGCCGGCGAGCGGCTGCTGCTCGAGGTCGAGAAGATGGAGAGCGCGCTGGGGACGATCTCGCGCGGGATCGTCGGGTCGGACCAGCGGATCGAGGGGCCGGTGGTGATCACCACCCTGGGCCTGATCGCGGGGTTGGTGCTCCCGCCGGTGCTGGTGAAGCTCAAGCAGCGCCACCCGCACGTGCAGATCCAGCTGCGGGTGGGCTCGGCGCTCGTCGACCTGCAGCGGCGCGAGGCGGACATCGCGATCCGCGTCACCGCGTCGCCGCCGCCAACGCTGGTCGGGCGACGGATCGGGCAGAAGGAGGTCACGCCCTGTGCCTCGGCGGAGTACCTCCGCGCTCGGCCGGAGCCGGTGTTCCCGGTCGACCCGAGCTCCGAGCACCACTACATCCTCGACGTGTCCCACTCCGACGAGTCCGCCCGGCGGTGGCTCGCGCCGGTGGTGGGCACATCGCGGGTCACCGAGGTGGACTGTATGGCCACCGCGATGGCGCTGTGCGGCGCAGGGCTCGGGGTGGCGGTGCTCCCGCAGTTCGTGGCGCGCGGGGCGGGCCTGGTGCTGCTCGAGCCGCCCGAGCCGGTGCAGCCGATGTCGGTGTGGATCCTGACCCACCCCGACCTGCGGAATGTCGCGCGGGTGCGCGCGGTGATGGCGGCCCTGGGCGACGAACTACAGGGGGTGTTCGCCGCGGCAGATCCCCAGCCCGCGGCCGAGCGCATAGCGAGCTGACCGCCGGCGTGGCAAGCTCGGCGGGAGGAGGGGCGATGGGGCTGTGGCTCGCGTGCACCGGCGGCACCCCGGATGCCCCGAAGAACCCGACCGACCCGACCGGGTCGACCCCGCCGGACACCAC
>JBEBJC010000049.1:0-17555 GCA_040080105.1 Myxococcota bacterium | reverse complement strand
CCACCACCGCGGTGAGCTCGGGCCCCGCGCCCGCCGCAACCCCGAGCCCGGCCAGCAAGAACCCGAACTCGCCCACCTGGCCGAGCAGCAGCCCCGCGAACACGCTCGTACGCAGGCCGTTGCCCGACAGCACCCCGGCGAACGTGACCGCGCCGAGCTGACCGGCGATCACCACCGCCGACAGCGCCGCGATCGTGGGCAGGTGCCGCGCCGCCACCCACGGGTCGACCTCCATCCCGATCGACACGAAGAACACCGCGGCGAACAGGTCGCGCAGCGGCCGGAGCATCGGGGCGACCCGCTCCTCCACCCCGGACTCGGCCACCAGCACCCCGCCGAGGAACGCGCCGAGCGCCGCCGAGTACCCGAGCGCCGCCGCGATCGCCGCGAACCCGAACCCGACCCCGGCGGTGGTCACGAGCGTCGCCTCGGGGCTGCCGAGCGCGACGACCCGCCGCAGCACCACCGGGACGGTGAGCCAGCCCGCCACGAACATCGCGAGCAGCGCGCCGCACAGCTTCGCCAGCAGCACCACCACCGCGCCCGCGCTCGGGCTCTCCCCGCCGGCCAGGGTGGACAGGGCCGCCACCAGCACGATCGCGACCACGTCCTGCACCACGAGCACGCCGAACACGAAGTCGCGCACCCGCGGCTCGAGCTGCGCCCCGTCGGTGACGCGGTCGACCACCATCGTGCTCGAGATCGCGAGCGCCGCGCCGAGGAACACCGGCCCCACGCCGTCGAACCCGAGCCACCGACCCGCGGTCCACCCGAGCCACGCCAGCGCGCCGACCTCGAACAAGGTGGCCGGCCCTGCGCGCGGCAATGTCGCCAGCAGGCGCGCGAGCCGGAACTCGAGCCCCACCCCGAACATCACCAGGATCACCCCGAACTCCGCCATCGCGCGGACCCGCTCGGGGTCGGCGAACAGCGGGATCGGCAGGTACGGCCCGACCACCAGGCCGGCGGCCAGGTACCCGACCAACGTGGGCAGCCCGATCCACCGCGCGACCGCGGCGGTGATCCCGGCCACGCCGGCGACCACCGCGAGGTCCTGTACGAACGTGCCCACCATCGGCGCTCCGTAACGTCGGAATCGGGTACACTGGCCCCCTTCGGGAGGGACGCGATGTGGTGGCTGCTCGCCTGCAACGGCGAGGGGATCGACCCCAAGCAACAGACCGGCGACACGGTGGAGCCGACCACGCCGGTCGGGTTCGCGGCGTTCGAGCCCGCCCCGGGCACGCTGTACCGCCTGACCGAGGCCGAGTGGCGCAACTCGGCCGAGGACCTGTTCGGCGTGCGGTACGAGGGCGCGCTGCCGATCGACTACCTGCTGTACAACTACAGCCGCGTGGGCGGGTCGGAGCTCACCATCCCGCCGCTCGACCTCGAGCTGTACGAGGCCGCCGCGTGGTCGGTCGCCACCGCGGTCGCGCCCGACGCCGACGCCGCCGCGTTCGCCCTGGGGGTCGACCCCGACGACCTCGGCGCGGTGCGGGCCCAGGTCGCGCTGCGGCTCGAGCGCGCGTGGCGCCGTCCGCCCACCCCGACCGAGCTCGACGCGCTGATGGCGCAGTACGCGACCCAGCTCGCCCACGGGCCCGCCCTCGCGGCGCAGGCCACCGTGGCGTCGATCCTGCTCGCGCCCGACTTCCTGTTCCGGGTCGAGCTCGGCGAGCCCGACCCCGCCCACGACGGGTGGCGCCGGTACTCCGAGTGGGAGATGGCCGGGCGCCTCGGGTCGCTGCTGCTCGCGTCGGTGCCGGACGACGAGCTGATGCGGGCCGCGCGCGCGGGTGAGCTCACCACCGACCCGGGCCTGGTCGCCCAGGTCGACCGGCTGCTCGCCACCCCGCGCGGCCACGCGGCGATGGAGACGTTCTTCGCCGAGACCCTGGAGCTCGCCGAGATCGACGCGGTCACCAAGGACCTCGAGCTGTACCCCGAGTGGACCGCGACCCTGCGCGCGCAGGCGGTGGCCGAGACCGTCACGCTGTTCCGCCAGGTGGCGCTCGAGCGCGACGCCGACCTGGCCGAGCTCCTCACCGACACCACCGCGGTGGTCGGCCCCGAGCTCGGCGCGTTGTACGGCGCGCCGGTGAGCGCGCCCGACACGCTGGTCCAGCTCCCGGCGAGCCGCGGCGGGCTGCTCGGCCGCGCCGCGTTCCTGTCGATCCAGTCGCACAACACGAGCACCAGCCCGACGTTCCGCGGCAAGTTCGTGCGCACGAAGCTGCTGTGCGAGAACGTCCCGCCGCCGCCGCCCGGGGTGTCGACCGACCTCGAGCCGCTGCCGAACGGGACCCTGCGCGACCAGCTGATGCAGCACCAGACCAACCCCGCGTGCGCCGGCTGCCACACGCTGATCGACCCGCCGGGGTTCGCGCTCGAGCACCTCGACCCGATCGGGCGGTGGCGCGACCTGGACAACGGCCTGCCGATCGACGCCACCGGCGAGATCGACGGGGTCGCGTTCGACGGCGCGGGCGAGCTCGGCGCGGTGGTGGCCGAGAACCCGAAGTACGCCGGGTGCCTCGCGACCGAGGTGTACCGGTTCGCGAACGCGAGCCTCGAGCGGCCGGAGGACCTCGGCACGATCGACGCGATCGGGGTCGGGTTCGCCGCCGATGGCCGTCGGTTCTCCGACCTGATGACCCGGGTGGTGCTGTCCGACGCGTTCCGCAAGGCCACTGCGCCGCTCGGTGACGGGTGCGCGACCGACGGCGAGACCCGCAGCTGCGCCTCCCCGTGCGGGGAGGGCACCGAGACCTGCGTGGGCGGCGTGTGGCGCGGGTGCACCGCGCCGGCCGAGTCGGCCGAGACCTGCAACGGGTTCGACGACGACTGCGACGGCGAGCCCGACGACCTCGAGCGCACCTGTGACGCGCCGTTCGGGCTCGGGACCCAGGTGTGCGCCCAGGGCGCGTGGACCGAGTGCCAGGGCCCCGGCCCGACCGACGAGGTGTGCAACGGCCTCGACGACGACCAGGACGGCTCGGTCGACGAAGACCTGCAGGTCGCGGTGTGGACGCTGACCCCGGCCGAGGTCACCTCACTCGGGCACTACGCGTGTGACGTGGTCGCCGATCCGTGGAGCCCCGCGTGCCACGCTGCCGCGAGCCGCGCGTGCGCCGGCTCCGGGTGCGCGGTCACCGGGTTCGGGCCGGTCGGGCAGCGCCCGGACGAGGTCGATCTCGTGTGCCTCGACGCGACCGAGGCGTCGGTCGTCGGCACCACCTTCACCGAGCTGTCGGTGTTCCACTACGACTGCCACGCGGGCAACCGCCAGGGCGGACCGTGCAACGCCGCGATCAACCGGATGTGCGCCACCCTCGGGGCCACCACCGGGTACGGCCCGGTCGAGAACTCGGGCGACGCGGCCACCGTGGTGTGCACCCCGGCCGCGACCGTGCTCGAGTCGTCGTACACCGCGCTCGCGGCCGAAGATCCGGGGTGCAACCAGGTGACCCGGTGGGGATCGACGTGTGACCACGCGATCCACCAGTGGTGCCGCGGCCTCGGGTACACCTCGGGGCACGGGCCGCTCGAGAACAGCGGAGACCTCGCGATCGTGGCGTGCCTCGGGGGTGTGGAATGAACCGGCGGACGGTGCTGCGCGGATGGCTCGGGGGCTCGGCGGTCGCGGTCGGGCTGCCGATGCTCGACCGGATGCTCGACGGCAACGGGGCGGCGCTCGCGAGCGGGCTGCCGCTGCCCGATCGGTTCGGGGTGTGGTTCTGGGGCAACGGCGTGCGGCCCGACTTCTGGCGCCCGTCCGGGGTGGCCCCGTGGACCCCGTCGTCCGAGCTCGCGCCGCTCGGCGACCTCGTGCCGTACGTCAGCGTCGCGACCGGGTGCGGGAACAAGGTGCAGCCGTTCTGGCCTCACCACTCGGGGATGGCCGGGATCATGACCGGGCAGTCGTACCAGAAGGTGGGCGACGTGCGGGACACGATCGTCAGCACGTTCGCCGACCAATCGGTCGACCAGGTCGCCGCCGACTGGTTCGACGGCCAAGCGCCGTTCCGGTCGATCGAGGCGGGGATCTGCACGTTCACCGGCACCGACGAGGGTACCACCTTCCAGCACCTGTCGCACAACGGGCCGAACAACCCGAACCCGTCCGAGTACAGCCCGTCGGCGCTGTACGCGCGCCTGTTCGCGCTGCCGACGTCGGCCGACCTGAACCTCGCGCACCTGTCGGTGCTCGACGGGGTCGGCGACCAGGTCGACCGGCTGAAGAAGCGGCTCGGCGCGCGGGACACCGCCCGGCTCGACCAGCACCTCGACAGCATCCGCACGCTCGAGAACCGGCTCGCTTCGCTGCCCGGGACCTGTGACCCCGGCGCTCCGCCGACCGACGTGGGGCTCGTGGGCGGGCTCGAGCAGATCGAAGAGAAGAACGCGGTGATGTCCGACGTGTTGGCGCTCGCGCTGGCGTGTGATCTGACGCGGGTGTTCTCGGTGCAGTACTCGACCTGCGGCTCCGGCACGGTGTTCTGGCAGGTCGGCGCGACCGACGGGCTGCACTACACCTGCCACGTCGAGGCGCTGCCGCAGGTGGTGGTCGACGCCGCGACCAACTTCACCATGGCCCGCCTCGGGGACTTCTTGCGCAAGCTGCGCGACACGCCGGACGGGGCGGGCAACCTGCTCGACCACTGCTCGATCTTGTGCACGACCGAGCACGCCGACGGCTACACCCACAGCCAGGACGAGTTCCCGATCCTGCTCGCCGGCCTCGGCAACGGTCGGCTGAAGGGCGGGACCCACTACCGGTACGCCGGCGCCGACGGCGGCTCGACCCGGAACATGAGCGACGCGGTCCTCACCGCGCTGCACGGGGCCGGGGTCGACCTGGCGGAGTGGGGCAAGGACCTCGGCCACACCACCACCCCGATCACCGAGCTGCTCGTTTGATCGTCACCCCGGCGGGGTCACGGTGGGAGTGTCGAGCGTGCGGGGCGTGCTGCGCCGGGCCCCAGCTCGGCCCGGTCGAGCCGGACGTGGTGGACGAGCTGCGCGCCGGCGGGGTGGAGCGGCGGTGGGCGCCCGCCGCCGACGGGCGGTGGGTCGAGGCCCGCCGCGGGCCCGACGGCCAGGAGCTGCTGTACCTGCGCACGGTGGACGGGGCGTGTGTGTTCCTCCAGCCCGACCGGCGGTGCGCGGTGCACGTGCTGTTCGGGCCCGACGCGAAGCCCGGGTTCTGCCGGGAGTTCCCGTTCCAGTTCTCCCACGGGCCGGGCGGCGAGACCCGCGCCGCGGTGCGCGCCGAGTGCGCCGGGCTCCACCACAGCTCCGCCGACGGCCCGCCGTTGACCGAGGAGCAGCTGCAGGACGCGCTCGCCGTCCCGCGGGTCACCCCTCGGCCGGTGTTCGCGCCCGAGCAGGTGCAGGTGATCGGGCGGAAGGTCCCGCTCGCGAAGTGGCTCACGATCGAGGCGGAGCTGATCGAGCGGCTCGACGACGCCCGCTCGCTCGGGCCGGGCCTCGCGCTGGCGGTGCTGCGCAGCGTGCTCGCGGAGCAGGTCGACGCGAACCTGCCGGTGCCGAAGCCACAGAAGGCGGCGGAGACGGCCGACGCGCTGTTCGCGCAGGTGGTGCGCGCGCTGCCGCCGAAGTGGGCGCGCACCGCCGACACGGTCGCGCGGTGCCGGACCCGCGCGCCGGTGGGCCCGGTCGACCCCGAGATCGGCCGGTACGTCCACCTGCTGCTGCGGTCGAACCTCGCGGTCCGCGGGTGGGCGACCTCTCCGGGCGTCGACATCGGGCTCGGCGCGTTCGCGCTCGGGGTGGCGTTCGGCTTGGCGGAGGCGCGCGACCTGCCGGCGTTCGACGCGCGGTACCGCCAGTGGCTCGCGGTGGCGGCGCTGCCGGTGGTGGCGGCGAACCTCGGGCGGTCGAACCAGGCCCTGTCCGACCTGTTCGTCCACTGGTCGTGACCCGGATCAGTCGCAGGTCCCGAAGCTCCACCGCCCCGGTATGCCTCGGGGTGTGAACAGGGTGCCACGGGGTGAGTGGGCCGGTGATCCTGCGGGTCCGACACCGCGCCGTGTGGGTCCACCGCGAGCGTCATGTCTGGTCCCCGCGCTCGGCGGCCGCGATCCGCTCGGCGAACGCCCACACCGCGCGCACCCGCGGCACGCGGTGCAGCCCACGGTGGGCGACGAGCCACAGATCGCACCCGGGGACGTCGACCGGCAGCCGGGACAGCGTCGGCTCCCGCGCGGCGAGGGCGTCGGGGAGCACGGCCAGGCCGACGCCTGCCCGCGCCGCGGCGAGCTTGACCTCGACCCGGTTCGTCCGCAGCACCACCTCCGCCGGCCGCACGTGGTCCGCGACCCACCTCGCCTCGGGCGCGGCGGCCCCCTCGTCCCAGTCGATCCACGGACCGCCATCGGCGACCCGCTCCGGCACGCCCCACACCCCGTTCGCGAAGTGGAGCAGCCGCCGGGTCACGAGGTCACCGGCGTCTGGCCGCGCGAACCGCAGGGCCAGGTCGGCCTCGCGCCGGGCGAGGTTCGCCACCGCGGCGGACGCGATCAGCTCGAGCGCGATGTGGGGGTGGGCGCGCCGGAACGCCGGCAGGTGCGGCGCGATCCACAACGTGTCCAGGCCGTCCGGCACGGCGAGCCGCACCGTGCCGCGCTCGGTGACCTCGGTGCCCGCCAGCGCCCGGCCGAACTCGTTCATCGCCCGCTCCGCCGCCTCCGCCGCTCCGACGGCGCTCGCGCCGATCCCGGTCGGCTCGAGCCCGTCCCGGCCTCGGTCGAACAGCCTCGCCCCCACCGCCTCCTCGAGCGCCGCCAGCCGCCGCGAGGCGCTCGACTGGTGGATCCCCAGCGCGCGGGCGGCGCCGGTGAGCGAGCGCGCCCGCCACGCGGCCAGGAACAGCCGCACGTCGTCCCAGGTCCAGGGGTCGGGCATGCGAGGCTGCATGGATTCCATCCGGATCTGCTCCTTTCCATGCGCTGGCGCGGAGCATACCCCAACCCGCGGAGGGACGATGTCCGAGGTGTTGGTGATCGACGGCCATCCCCGCGCCGGAAGCCTGGTGGACGGGCTCGCCTCCGCGTACGCCGCGGCGGCGGAAGAGCGGGTGGGGGTGAGGCGGCTGAACCTGCGGGAGCTCGCGTTCGACCCGATCCTGCACCACGGGTTCACCGCGGAGCAGCCGCTCGAGCCCGATCTCGTGGCGGCGCAGGCCGCGATCACCGCGGCGCGTCACCTGGTGTTCGTGTACCCGACGTGGTGGGGCACGTACCCCGCGCTGCTCAAGGGGTTCGTGGACCGGGTGTTCCTGCCGGGGTTCGGGTTCCGGTTCCGCAGCCCGACGCGGTGGGACAAGCTGCTCGCCGGGCGCTCGGCTCGGCTGGTGGTGACGCTGGACTGGCCTGTTTGGGCGTACCGGTGGCTGCAGGGGGCGCCCGGCCGCAACGCGATGGCCACCGCCACCCTCGGGTTCTGCGGCGTTCGCCCGGTGCGGATCACCGAGCTGTCGCCCGTGCACGGGAGCGACGACGCTGCGCGCGCGCGGTTCGTGGAGCGGGTGCGCCGCGACGCCCGACGCGATGTGGGTCACCTCCCGAACGCGGCTCGTCGAGCACTTCTGTAAGGAGTGGTCCCGGGCCGCGTTCCTCCGCGTTCGCGGCCGGGGGCAGAAGGCTCCCTGTTGGGGGCGCGGTGCGGCCGGGAGGTGCGGTACGAGGTTCAGCCCACGCAGCTGCGCGCTGCGGCGGGGTGGCTGGACGGGGTCTCGGCGGAGTGGGAGCGGCGGCTGGGCGCGCTGAAGGCGCTGGCAGAGCCCGGCGCAGCAACGGTTCGATGCGCGGCCGGATCCGGAGGGCGTAGCTACTCGGGGCGATGTCGACCTGGCTGGTGCTACGCTTCGTGAAGATGGCCGCGCTCGCGCTGCTCGGCGCCGGGATCGGGGGGGCGTTCCTGTCGCGCGACCTCGAAGAGCGGCGCCGCGCGGTCTACTGGCTCGCCACGCCGGGCCTGATCCTGACCTGGCTCGCCGGGTTCGGCCTCGCCCGCGAGAGCCACGTCTCGCTCGGGAGCGACTGGATCTCGGCGTCGATCCTGCTGGGGCTCGGCTTGTTCCAGCTCGTCGTGTGGTCGGTCGAGCGCGAGGGCCGGCGCACCTGGTGGGTCGTGGCGCTCGCGATCGTCGCCCTGCTGTCGGCCGTCGGCCTGATGGTCAGCAAGCCCGGTACCCGCACGCAGGTCCACACGGAGGCGGAATGAGCTCGACCTGGCGGTGGTTCCTGGCGCTCGGGCGCGCGGAGGCGCTGTCGTTCCTGGTGCTGGTCTGCGTGGCGATGCCGCTGAAGTACGTGCTCGGGCGCCCTGAGGCGGTCGCGTGGGTCGGCTGGCTCCACGGGATCCTGTTCATGATCTACGCCATCGCCATCGGCAGCATCGCGCGGGTCGAGGGCTGGTCGTGGTCGCGGATCGCTCTCGGGGTGCTGGCGGCGCTCGTTCCGCTCGGTCCCCTCGCGTTCGAGTGGCAGCTCGCGCGGACCCGGGCCGCCTGATCCCTCGACCTGCCGGAAGTCCGACGGCCGAGCCCTCGGGCCTGGCGTCCAGCGCCGAGGGAGCGGGTTACGAAGGGGCGATGCAGCTGGCCTTGCCCGCCCGGATCCCGCCCGAGGCCCGGTCGGTCACCCTCGACGAGTGGTCCCGCCTCCCCGAGGACGAGCCGGCGGAGTGGGTCGATGGCTGGCTCGTGGAGTCCGAGGTACCCGACTGGGTTCACGAGACGATCGTGGTGTGGCTCGTCGCGCAGATCAAGGGCTGGGCCAGGGCCCACGAGGCTCGCGTGGCGGCGTCCGGCGTGCGCTACGCGGTGACGGCGACCCGGGGGCGCGCCCCGGACCTGAGCGTGTTCCTGGACGGGCGGCGCCCGCCGCCGAAGGGCCTCGTGCGGATCCCGGCCGACGTGATGATCGAGGTCATCTCCGACGCTTCGAGCGACGTGCGCCGCGACCGGGTCGAGAAGTTGTCCGAATATGCCCAGTTCGGCGTGCGGTGGTACTGGCTCGTCGACCCGCAGCTCCGCACGCTGGAGATCCTCGAGCTCCGAGCGGGCGTGTACGCCCACGTCGGCGCCGCTGCGAGCGGCCTCGTGGAAGCCATCCCCGGCTTCCCGGACCTGTCGCTCGACCTCGACGCGCTGTGGGCCGACGTCGACGCCTTGTAGAGAGCTTCGGTGGAGCGGCCGGAGCGACGACTCAGCCCAGCGGAGCTCGGCTATCGTTCGGAGCGCAGTCCGCGGAGCCGAGCCCGCCAGGAGGCGCACCCTGACCGGCGATCGGCGACCATCCTCCTCCGCCGGGGGTGGCGACCTCCACCTCGTCCCCGGGCTGGAGCGCGATCGGCTCGCCATCCCAAGCCTGCCACCGCCCGGACAGGCACACCCGATCCTCGCCTGCGGCTCCTGGGTCGCCGCCGAGGCCGGCCGGTCCGCGCTCGCGTCGGCTGGCGAGCAGCGCAGCGGTGGCGGGCGCGAGGACCTGCAGCCTGCGCACGAGGCCCTCGCCACCCTGGTGGACCCCGTCGCCACCGGACCCTCGCCGCAGGTGGAACGAGCGGACCCGCAGCGGCAGGCGCGCCTCGAGGATCTCCGGGTCGGTGGCGCGGGTGTTGGTCATGTGGAGCTGGCGACCGGACGGACCCGGACCCCGCGGAGAGCCGCCCTGGCCACCGCCGATGGTCTCGTACAGCGACCAGCCGCTGCCGCCGAGCGTGAGGTTGCTCATCGTGCCGGCGGAGGGAGCGGCGAACCCGGTGGCCGCGAGCAGCAGGTCCACCAGGCGCTGGCTGGTCTCCACGTTCCCGCCGGCCACCGCCGCACCCTCCGGAGGATCGAGGATCGACCCTGGAGGGACGTGGATCTCCACCCGGCGCAACACCCCTTCGTTCAGCGGCAGCGTGATCCCGTGGGCTTCGGCCAGCACCGCCAACACGTACAGGACCGCGGCGCGCACCACCGCCCGCGGGGCGTTGAGGTTCCCCGGGTGCGGGCCGCCGGTGCCGGCGAAGTCCACCGTCAGCCGACCCCGCTCGAGCGCCAGCTCCACCGTCAGCTCGACCCCGTCCAGGGTGTCGGCGGCCCGGGCGCCGTGCTGGAGGGGGAGGTGTCGCAGGACCCGCTCGAAGCTCTCCTCCGCCACGTCCAGCAGGTGGGCAGCCCACCGGGCGACCCGCGGACCCGGACCGAGCGCGACCAGGGCCCGCGCCGCGTGAACGTTGGCCGCGATCTGGGCCTCGAGGTCGGCGGCCACCACCTCCGGCTCGCGACAACCGGTGAGGTGGGCGACCAGGTCCGCCCGCAGCGCGGACCCGTCGAGCAGGGGCAGGTGGCGCACCACGAACCCCTCCTCGGCCAGGGTGCGCGAGCGCGGAGGCATCGAGCCCGGCGTGATGCCGCCCACGTCCACGTGGTGCCCTCGGTTCGCCACGAACATCCGCACCCCGTCCCAGCACACCGGGGTGATCACCGTGAGGTCCGGCAGGTGCGAGCCGCCGGCGGCCGGGTCGTTGCACAGCCAGTGCTGACCGGAGCCCCCGTCGGCCAGCCGCGGAGCCACGTTCACCAGCCAGTCGCGCACCGTCTCGCCCATCGCCCCCAGGTGGACCGGCACGTGCGGCGCGTTGGCGATCAGCGTGCCGTCCGCGTCGAAGATCGCGCAGGAGAAATCTCGGCGATCGCGGATGTTCACCGAGCGGGCGGTCCGCTCGAGCACGGTCCCGGCGTCGGAGGCCACTGCGCGGAACCGCGAGCTCCACACCGCCACCGCCGCGGGTGTGCGCGCGTCGGGCAGCGGCGGCAGCGCGCCGGAGCGGCGCAGCTCGAGGAGCCCGCCGCGCCGCCGCGCCCTCCACCCCGGCGGGACCGAGACCGAGGTCGTCGGGCTGTCCAGGCGGAGCGGCCCCTCGAGCTCCTGCTCGCCGAGGCCGAACGGGTCGTCGTCGAGCGCCGGCAGGGGATCGGGCGGAGCGCGGGTGGTCACCGCGACCCACGCGATCTCCGCCGGGAGCGCGCGGTCGAAGCCGTAGCGGGCTCGGTGTGCGGCGGTGAAGTCCGCGAGGACCGAGCGCTCGTCTGCTTCGGCGCCCAGCACCACCTCGAGCGCGAGCTCGGTCCCCTGGTGGCGCACCCCGACCGTCCTCCGCTGCTCACCGAGCGCAGGGAGCGTGCGGGCCAGCCGCTCGAGTTCCTCCGACGCCGTTCGGAGGTCGGCCGACGGGATCCGGACGCTCCGCACCGCCCGCTCCTGCCGTCGGGTCAGCGCCTGTCCCCAGGCGCACAACACACCGGCCGCCGGGTGGACCAGCACCCGCTCGACCCCGAGCTGCTCGGCGACCCCCGCGGCGTGCTGCCCGGCAGCCCCCCCGAACGCGACCAGCACGTGCTCTGCCGGGTCGAGGCCCCGGCGGGAGGTGAGCCTGCGGATCGCGTCCGCCATCTGGGCCCGCGCCACCGCGAGGAACTCCTCGGCCGGGCCCGGCAGCGCGACCTTCGCCGGGTCGAGCGGTGGGTGAAAGCGAGTGGGGTCCAGGCCGCCGCTCACCAGCGTCGCGTCGGTCAGCGTCGGCGGCCCGCCCCTCCCGGTGCACTGGGGGCCGGGGTCGGCGCCGGCCGACCGAGGTCCGACGCCGAACCGGACGCCGTCGCTCCACAAGATCGACCCGCCGCCGGCGGCGATGGTCTCCACCTCCAGCATCGGGCGCCGGACGGTGACCCCGGCGACGAACACGTCCTCGTCCCGCACCGGAGGCTCGCCCACCCCGACGACGCACACGTCGGTGCTCGTCCCTCCCATGTCCAGCCCGATCGCCGCCGAGGCGCCCGCCGCCCGTGCGATCGCCGCCACCGCCAGCACGCCGGAGGCCGGTCCGGAGAGGATCGCGTCTGGCGCTCGCAGATCGTGCGCCGGACACCACGAGCCGTCCGACCGCACGGCGCGGGCCTCCGGCGGGATGTGGTCCCGGGCCATCGCCGCGCGCAGGATCGGGGTGACCGCAGCGTCGACCAGCGTGGTCTCCACCCGCGCGAGGTACCCCTGCGCCGGGCACAGCTCGTGGCCCAGCGCCACGAACGCCCCGGAGTGCTCCGCCACCCACCGCGCGACCGCCCGCTCGTGCTCGGGGTTGCGGGGGGAGTGGAGCAGCGCGATCGCCACCGCCTCCATTCCCGCCAACACCCGGGGGTCCGGCAAGCGCAGCTCCTCCACCACCGCGCCATCGGCCGACAGCCGACCCCCGACCTCGCCGACGCGGGTGCACAGCGGCTCGGGCCACACGGCGTCCGGCGCGAACAGCGAGGGACGGGTCATGTCGCGGATCCGCACCAGGTCGGCGAACCCTTCGGTGACCAGCAGGAGCGTCCGCACCGTCCGACGCTCCAACAGGGCGTTGGTGGCGACGGTCGTGCCGAAGTACAGCGTCCCGCGCGCCAGATCCCCGACCACCGCCCGGTCGGAGGGCACCTTCTCGAGGGTGGTGGAGCCGTCGGCGTCGACCCGCACCACGTCGGTGAACGTGCCCCCTCGGTCCACGCAGGTCAGTGTGAGCATCCGGCGGAGTATCCCGGGCGCTCGCGGATCTGGAGGTGGATCGAGATCAGGCCGACCGGGAGGCCCGAGTCACGACGGGTCACGAGGCGGCGCCGGTGTCCACCTCGCAGGTGTGCCAGGCCTCGTTCGGTTCGCTCGAGTTCGGCTCGCAGCCCATGCCGTTGCAGGTCTCGCCGTCGTAGAACGTGCTTCCGCCCTGGACCTCGTCGTCCTCCGCACACGACTCGGTGGTCGTCTCGTAGCACGCCCCGTTCGACCACACGCACGCGCCCTCGTCCGCAGGGACACAGCCGATCGCCAGCAACCCCACCACCGCGCATCTCGCAACCATCTCGACCTCCCGCCTCGTCTGTCACCCGGGGGGTGGTGGCGGCGCGCACGCGTCGGGTGACACAATGTGGCGGCTCGGGGGTCGATCGGGCAGGAGGCACGGTGGACCCGGATCGCCTGTTGGTGTTGGACCGCGCCCGCCCCCACGACTGGCGGGTCGGCGACCTGCAGCTCGAAGTGGTGGTGGCCTGCGCGCTCGATCAAGTGGCGGGCGAGTTCGCCGCGGTGGTGTGGGGAGAGCCGCCGTTCGCCGTCGCCTCGGAGCGCCTCGGTGCGCTCGGCGCTCCGCGCGTCTTGTCCACCGTCGCCGAGGTGGTCGCCGCCGGGCGCGCGCTGGGACTCCGGGCACATCGGGTCCGTGCGCTGCACCCCGCCGTCCTGCGCCGCTTGCTGGCCGATGACCCCGATCTCGTCGCCGTCCCCGCCGGCACCGTGGACCTCGCGTCGGGGGAGGTCTGGGGGGATCGACCCGCTCGGCTCACCGAGACCGAGCGGCGGCTGTTCGGGCTGCTGGTCCGGACGAACGGGCCCGTCGACCGCGAGGTCCTCGACCGGGAGGTGTTCGACCACGGTCCGAGCGTGGTCAGCCGCGCGGTGGACACCGCCGTGGTCCGTCTGCGGCGCAAGATCGGCGCCGACTGCATCGTCACCGCGTACGGGCGGGGCTACCACTTCATCCCCGCCGAGGCAGCGTCGACTGCGCCTCCGCCTCCGCCCCGGGTCACCCGCCGCCACCAGCTCGGCGCGAGCCTGGTCGACCTCGACCGGCGCGCCGCGTGGGTGGGCGGGGTCGAGCGTCCGCTCACCGAGCAGAACGTCCGGCTGATCGAGCTGCTCGAGGAGGCCCGGCCAGGGAGCGTCCAGCGGAGCAGCCTCGCCCGGGCCCTCGGGCTGTCGGACCGCGCCGTGACCGACGCTGTGCGGCGGCTGCGCGCCAAGCTCGAGGACCCGGAGGTCGTGGTGTCCTGCGCGGGCGGATACCGGCTCGGGCCCGAGCCGGCGCGGATCGACGGCCCCACCGACCGGCGCCTGCTGGCGATCCTCGGGGCGTTCGCCGGCGCCTTCCCGCTCGAAGCCGCCGCCGAGCTCGTCGGCGACGCCGAGCTCGCGCGCGAACTCGTCGACCGCGGCCTGCTGGTCCCGTGTGACGGGGGGCGCTACCGCCCTTCCGCTGCGGCGAGTCCCCCCCGAGCCGCCGTGTCGGCCCACGCCCGCTGGGCGACCCGCCTGGCCCGGGAGGCGCTCGAACATGCGCGCGGGCGACCCGCGCCGTTGCCCGATCTCGCCGACCTGCTGCGGGCCCACGACGCGCTCCTGCCCACCGACCCCGAGTCCGCCGGGGTGGTCGCCGCCGCGGGGGCGCTGCTGGTCGACCTGCCGCCCGAACAGCGGCTCGCATGGATCGAGCGGGGGCAGCGGTTCCCCCCGACCCGGAGTGCGGCGTTGTTGTGGGTGGCCCGCGCGGCGACCGAGATGGCTCTGGGGCGCCACGACGACGCCGAGCGCTCGGCCCTCGAGGGCTGCCGCACCGAGCCCACGGTCGCCTCCGCCTTCACGAGCGCCCACCTGCTCGCGCTGCGCCGCGGGGACGCCGAAGCTGCGCTCGCCCGGCTGGACGAGGCGGAGGCGCGGTTCCCTCCGGGAGCGAAGCCGATGTCGCGGGCCTCGATCGCCCGCGAGCGCGCCTGGTGGCAGCTCCGCCGGGGAGACCCCGCCGAGGCCCAGCGGATCGCACTCGAGGCCATCGCCTCACTGGCGGCCGAGGTCCGCGCGCCCGGGCACGCGCTCGGGCGGCGCAACCGCGGGGTGGTCGAGGTCCACGGTCACCTGCTCCAGGTCCTGGCTGTCGCGCTGCGCGACCAGGGGCACTTGGGCGACGCGCTCGAGGCGGCGGACGAAGCGGTCACCGAGCTCGCCACCTTGCCGCGCCGGGCGCCGGGCCGGATGGCGCGCATGACCCGCAGCGAGGTGCTCGCCGCCCTCGGCCGGCTGACCGAGGCCCGCGCCGAGATCGACGAGGTCCTCGCCGAGGCCGAGCAGCTGGGGCACGTCGAGCACACCGCGCTCGCGGCGGCCCACCAGCTGTCGCTCGCGGCGGCCGGCGGAGACCTGGAGGCGGCCCGGGAGCGGATCGCGGTTCGCGGGCCGGCGATTCGCGCCGTCGGGTTCGCCGATGCGGTCGCGATCTTGGACCGGGCGAGCGCGTCCGTGGCGCTCGGGCAGCTGGCGCCGGATCCGCAACCGCGGTCAAGCGGGCGGGGATCGTCGGGCGTACGTTCCGGGGCATGAAGCGCGAGACGCAGTCGTTCTACGAAGCCGCGGTGCGCCGGGCGGTCGAGCAGGTCGCCCGGTCGCTCGACCGGTCGGTGGACCTCGAAGCGCTCGCCCGCAGCGCCGCATTGTCGACGTTCCACTTCCACCGCGTGTTCCGTGGGCTCGTCGGGGAGACCCCGCTCGAGCTGCACCGCCGCCTGCGGCTCGAGCGCGCCGCCGAGTGGTTGTATCGGTCCGATCCCGGCATCCTCGAGGTCGCCCTCGACGCCGGCTACGACTCGCACGAAGCGTTCACCCGCGCGTTCCGCGCCGCCTACGGCGTGGCTCCGTCCACGTTCCGCGCGCGGCCGGAGGGCGCCTGCCACCCAGGTCCTCCCACCGCCCTCGCCGCCCGCTGCGGGCTGCACGTCCGCGACGACCGGGTGGACCTGCGGGACCTCACCCTCGTTCACCCTGGAGAAGTGCACATGGACGTCGTCATCGAGACCCTCCCCGCGCGCCGCCTCGCCGCCGTACGCCACGTCGGACCGTACACCGAGATCTCGCGCGCGTTCCACGAGCTGGGCGCGCTCGCCGCGACTACCGGTCTGTACGGCACGGTGGAGCCACAAATGTTGGCGTTGTACCATGATGACCCGGAGACGACGCCGCCGTCCGAGCTGCGCTCCGACGCGGCGCTGGTGGTCCGGGGGGACGCGCCGCTGCCGCCCGGGCTCACCGAGGTGCGGTTGCCGGCAGGTGAGTACGCGCGCGCCACCCACATCGGCGCCTACACCGGGCTCGGCGACGCCTGGGCGCGGTTCCTGGGCGGCTGGCTGCCGCACAGCGGCCGTCGCCTCGGTGACGGACCGTCGTACGAGGTGTACGTGACCGATCCCCGCACCACGCCGACCGAGGCGCTGCGGACCGACCTGTACGTGCCGGTGGGGTGATCAGCCGCGGCGCCGGCGGACGAGGGCCAGGAGGGCGGCGACGAACGGTCCGGGGCTGACCCCGTGCGGGCCCACCGCGCACACCGCGTAGCTGCACCCCTCCCACAGCTCGATGCTCGACACGCCGGCGAACGCGCGCCGGCCGGTGGAGAAGGTGGTGACGGCGTCCACCGACCCGTCCGCCTCGGCCCACACCTCCAGCACCCCGGTGATCGTGGAGTCCACCTCGGCGGTGTACGCGGTGAACGCCATCGTGCCGATCCGGCTGTCCGGAGCGGGGGCGGTGAGGCCGACCTCCCCGGAGTCACCCACGAAGGTCACCGCCGGGCTCCGCGCGTACACCGACACCGACCCGAACCGGGTCGCGTCCCCGTCGACCTGCAGCCACCCGTCGAGTGAACGCTCCTCGTCGCTGCCCGGGGCGCCGACGTACAGCGACACCTGAACGAGCTCACTCGGCACCTCGGTCCACAACGTCACGTCCATCCGGGTCTCCCGCGCGCCGTCTCCGTCGAGGTCGGCGTCGACGGTGCCCGAGCGGACCGGGCCCTCCGGCCCCAGCGTCACCCCGTCGGCGGCGCCTTCCACGTAGGCCGTCACCAGCCGGTCGGAGGCGTCGGCCCAGCCGGGGAGCTCGTCGGCCACCTCGGCGATCAGGTCCTGCACCGCGCCCTCGGTGCCGTCGAGATCGGTGTCCGCGTCGGTGTCCGCGTCGGTGTCGGTGTCGGTGTCGGTGTCGGTGTCGGCCTCCTCGAGCTGGGGTCCGGCGCGGTCGCGGTCCTCGGCGCAACCGGGCGCGAGCCACCAGGTGAGCCACAACGTCGGGGTCATTCGTCCTCCCGTCGGGGGAGGGACCCGGGCGCCGCGCTCCGATCCGCGCACGTCCGGGCCGCCGACCCGCTCAGGTCCGGTCGGCGAGGCACGCGGTGTGCATCGTGACCACCGCCACCACCTCGAGCGGCTCCGACGCCGCGACGATCGAGCGGAGCTCGCGGAAGTACGCCGCCTGCAACGCCTGAACCCGCTCCAGGTCCGCCCGCGACAGCGCGCACACGTTGAACGAGAACCGATCGGCCGGGTGCGGCGCGGCCAGGCGCTCGGTCGCCACTTGGGCCCAGTGGCGCCGGATCCGCGCCACGTCGCCGTCCGGCGGCACGTCCACCGTCAGCTGCCCGACGACCTTCAGCCCAGCGGCTGTCCGCTCGACCACCCCGCCGCGGACCATCACCTCGAGCAGTTGCACCACCCGGGCGCGCGGCAGCCCGAGCCGCTCGGCGAGCCACCCCTCCGGATCGACCGGCGGCGCGATCGCGGCGCCCACCAGCAGCGCGGCCGACCACGGCTCGTCGTACGCGAGGCGCAGCACCTCGCGCCGGGTCGCGGTGAGCTGGTCGACGCGTGCACCGGCCGGGTGGGGGACTGTCTCTTATACACA
>JBEBJC010000849.1:0-4012 GCA_040080105.1 Myxococcota bacterium | reverse complement strand
AGCCGGGACCGGCGCGGGAGCCGGAGCCGGCGCGGGAGCCGGAGCCGGAGCCGCGACCGGCGCGGCGACCGGGGCCGCCGCGGGAGCCGGAGCCGGAGCCGCGACCGGAGCCGGGGCGTACCACCCGGACCACGAGGTGCCGGCGACGAGCTCGGCCGGGGCAGCGCCGAGCGCGCCCGCGAGCGCGTCGACCAGCTCGCGATCGACGGCCTTGCGACCGCCGAACACCCGGGTGAGCGTGCCGGACGACCAGCCGAGGGCGGTCTCCACCTGGCGCTGGGTCTTGTCGCTCGCCTCGAGCAGCGACTTCACTCGGTCTCGCAGGGTCTCGCGGTCCGCTGCGCTGGGCTCGTGGGACTCCATCGGTTCGCCTCTCCCGCGTGGGCTAATCCGGGAGGCCGACCTCGTCCAGGCGCTTCTCGGCGTCGCGGTCCCGCTTTCGACCGTGCTCCCGGAACAGATCTCCGAGCACCTCCGCGAGCTGGCCGTCGACCTCCACCGCCGGCAACACCAGGGCGGGGGCGCCGCCGGCCGGCGTCACCGTGATCCGCGCGATCCGGCGCGCCTCGGTGCGCGGCGCGGGCGGCGGCGGCGGCTCCCCGGGACGCGGCGGCGGCGGCGCCGAGGGCGGCAGCTCGACCTCGTAGCCTCGCCCGAGCACGACGTCGGCGGTCGCGCCGTCGGCGTAGGTCAGCGACACCGTCGCCCACGGAGGGTCGAGCTCGAACGGCTCTGCCGGCTCGAACGAGATCACCCGCAGCCCCGAAGCCCGCTCGGCCACGCGCTTCGGGGTCGAGCCCGACACCGCGCCGCCGCCCGGCCACCGCCAGCCGTCGGACGACCGGGTCAGCGCCACCTCGACCCCGCGCTGGGTCGCGACCATCGACGCCGCGTCCCACTCCTGGTGCCGGATCGGGTCGCGGTCGCGGTACGCGTCGACCGGCTTGCGGAACGAGTCCAGCAGCCCGTCCTTCACCGCGTACACCGCCCGGTCCTGCTCGTGCCACAGGTACCGCTGCGGCGGGTCCGCCCCCACCACCTCGGCGCCGAGCCCGAGCGCGACGGCCTCTCCGGTCTCGAGCTCGATCCGGATCGTGTGCAGCGGCGGATCGAGTGACCACCGAGCGAGGTCTGCCGGCGCGTCGGCCACGAACGTGGTGGCCCGCAGCGCGCTCACCCGCCCGAGCATCATCCGCACCTCGTCGCGGCTCGCCGGCTGCTCGACCGGGGCGTGCATCTGGTAGGTGCGGTGGCCGGTGCGCTCGACCGCGACCGCGCGACCGTCGACCACCGCGTCGATCCGGGTGGCCTCGTCGGCGTCGAAGCTCGTGATCCGATCCTCGCGGTACGCCTCGGCGTCGAGGCGCCAGAAGTCCATCGCGGACTTCTTCACCACGAACACCCGGTCGTCGACCCCGAGGTACCAGCTCACCCCGGTCGGGTTCGGGTCGCCGACCCGGAACGCGAGGGCGCGCCCGTCGGACAGGGTCAACGTGACCGCGATCGACTCGGGGCCGAGCCCGTAACGGGCGAGGTCCCCGGGCTCGGTCTCCCGCACCACGTCGGCGCGCGCGTCCAGATCGTGCAGCTGGTGCGCGACGCGGCGGATCATCGACCGGCTCGGGCGCCACGGCTGGCCGTCGACCGCCCACTGGCCGTCGACTTGCCGCACCGTGAGCGCCTGCCCGTCGGGGTGGACCACCGCGAACCCGACCAGGTCCTCCTTCTCGAACCGGAACACCTCACTCGGGGCCACCCTCGGCGGGGCGGTCGCCGGGCGCGAGCCGAGCCACCACACCCCGAGCACCACCACCAGCGCCGCGAGGGCGATCCACGTGCCGCGGAACCGCGCGATCATCGCTGCCTCCGCGCCACGGCCACCGCGACCCCGAGCGCGCCCACGAGCCCGGGCATCCCGATCAGCAGCAGCCCGCGGACCACCGCCAGCTGCGACGCGCCGAGCTCGAGCCGGCGGACCGCGGCGACGCCGGTCGGCCGGGCCACCGGACCGGACCCGCGGCCGAGCCACCGCAAGGTCTCGACCAGGAACGTCGCGTTGCCCGGGCCTTGGTCGAGCAGGTCGTCGCGCAGCCAATCCACGTCGCCCACCACCACCACCCGCGCGCCGCTCCACGGATGCGGCGGGCCGGTGGTGTACGCCGCCCCCACCACCACCGGCCCGGCGCGATCGGCCCCGGGGCTGTAGGCCGCCGGCGACTCGGTCCCGCGCTCGGCCCAGCCCTGGCGGCTCGTCTGCACCAGGGCCGAGCCCACGACCCCGGCGGTGGGCACCTCGGCCAGCGGACCCGCCACCGACACCACGGTGGGCACGTCGTCGGCGGCGAGGCCGGTGGTGATCTCGTGCCGCCCGTACCGGAGCAGCGGGCGGTCGAGGTCGGGGAGGAAGCTGGTCGGGTCGAGCACCACGCCGCGATCGAGCTCGACCCCGAGCTCGGCCAGCACCGCCGGCGGCGCGCCCCCCGGGTCGACGAACACCCCGAGCGACCCGCCGCGCGCGAGGTACGACCGGAGCGCGGCGGTCTCGGCCTCGGCGAACGGCGCGCGCGGCCCGATCACCAGCACCACCGCGGCGTCTGCCGGGATCGCGGCGCCGGCGGGCCCCGCGTCGGCCAGCAGGTCGAGCGTGCGCGCGGTGAACCCCTGCTGATCGAGCGTCTCCTGCAGACCCTTCAGCTCGCCGATCCCCCGGTCGAAGATCGGCACCTCGCCGTGCCCGGTGGTGAGGATCACCCGGGTCGCTCGCTCGGACACGAGCTTCCGCAGCGCCCCCGCGACCGCCGACGCCCCGATGAACGTCACGTCGCGCGCGCCCTTCGGCCCCCGCGCCCGGAACACCTCGCGGTCCGACAGGTCGATCCGGTCCGCGGCCGACTCGAGCACCACGGTGCCGTACCGGTCGACCCCGAGCCGCTCGGCGGTGAGCCGGTCGCGGTCGAACTCGACGAACGTGGTCTCGATCCGGTCGGACGCGCGATCGAGCGCGTCGAGGAAGTCCCGCATCTTCCGGTCGCGGACCCACGCCTCGTCGTCCTTCGCCTGAGCCGAGAACGCGGTGACCCGGACCGAGGTCTCGGCGAGCCCGCGGACCGCCGCCAACAGGTCGGGGTCGAGCGTGCCGGCGCGGTCTTCGGACAGATCGAGCTGCACGCGGTGGTCGCGGGCGACCTCGGACGCGACGGCCGCGGCGGCCACCACCAGGGCAGCGACCAGCACGGCGTTCAGTCCGGTGGCCCACCGTCGCGCGTCGATCACCGCCACCTCCGCGACTCGAGCACCCGCCAGGTGAGGAACAGGAACAACCCGGTCCCGAGGCCGAACCACGCGAGGTCCGCGCTGTCCACCACCCCCCGGGCGAACGACCGCAGGTGGTCGACGAACGCGAGGCGCTCGAGCAGCGGCGCGAGCGCGGGTGGCGCCAGCTCCGCCGCCGACGACGCCAGCCACGACGGCAACAGCAGCGCGACCGCGATCACCCCGGCCACGGTCGGATCGGTGGTGCATGCGCTCGCGAACAACCCGACCGCGGCGAACAGGGCGCAGCAGCACCACAGGCCGAGGTACCCGGTGAACAGCGCCCCGGGATCGGGGTCGCCGTACAGGTTCAACACCAGCGGGAACGGCGCGGTGGCGACGAGCAACGCCGTACACAGCGCGAGCGTCGCCGCCCACTTCCCGAGCAGCAGCCCGGCGAGCGGCACCGGCGCGGTGAGCAGCAGCTCGAGCGTGCCCGAGCGGGCCTCGTCCGCGAGCTGGCGCATCGACACCAACGGCAAGGTGAACACCAGGGTGACCGCGAGGTTCGGCAGCGCCGGCCGCAGCGACGCCTCGCCGGTGGTGGCGATCGACACGGTGAAGAACAGCCCGGCCAGGAACAGGGACGCCGCGAGGAACACCCACCCCGACGGGGACAAGAACCACAGTCGCAGCTCGTTCTTCGCGATGGCCCACGCAGCGCCGGCGGTGGTCATGCGGCCTCCTGGATCAGGGCGAG
>JBEBJC010000848.1:0-4013 GCA_040080105.1 Myxococcota bacterium | reverse complement strand
GCTGCCTCGCGAAACTGTTCGGTCGGTGATAGGACCGCCCCATGGACGACGGGGTGGTCGGAGGAGCTTGGTCGATCGAACCGGAGACGCGTACGGCGCTCCGGCTCGAGCAGGTACGTCACGCGGTGCGGGAGTGCGCGTGGAGCGACGCGATCTTGGAGGCGGAGGAGCTGCTCGACGAGTACCCCGAGCACCCCGAGGCGCTGTTCCTGCTCGGTGAGGCGCTGCTCGAGGTGGGAGATTGGGAGCTCGCCCGGCGGGTGTACGACCACCGGGTCGGGCTCGACGGCGGCGACACCGCCTCGCTCGTGGGGCTGGCGATCTCGTCGTTCCACCTGTGCGACCTCCCCGCGAGCATCGAGGCGGCCCGCGAGGCGGTGCGTCAGGATTCGGGGAACGCCGAGGCCCACCACTACCTGGGGCTCGCGCTGGAGCGGATCCCGGGCCAGCAGACCGAGGCGCTGGCGGAGCTGACCGCCTCGGCGCACCTCGATCCGGCGCGGTACCCGCTGCCGCTGACCCTCCGCCCGTCCGAGTGGGCCGACGTGATCGCGCAGGCGGTCGACACGTTGCCCTCGCGGATCCAGGAGTTCTACGCCAAGGTGCCGTTCCGGGTGGAGTCGCTGCCCGATCTCGACGAGCTGAGGTCGGTCGATCCCCCGCTGTCGCCCACGGTCGGCGCGCTGTACGTGGGCACCCCGCCCGAGGAGCCGTCCGACGCCCTCCCCGAGGCGGTGCGGCTGTTCGAGCGCAACCTGTCCCGGGCGGGTTCGGTGGAGGCGATCACCACCGAGCTCGCGCACGCGCTGCACGACGAGGCGCTCGACTGGATGGGCGAGGACGACGAGCTGCTCGACCAGGCCAGCTGATGCTCGAGCTCGTGGTGGTGGGTTCGGGCACGGCGGTGCCCGACGCAGACCGTGGGCCGGCCGGATTCCTGGTGTGCGTCGGCGCTCGAACGTGGCTGGTGGACGGCGGGTCGGGAACGCTCGGGCGGTGCGCCCGGCTCGGCGTCGATCCGGTGCAGCTCGACGGCGGGTTCTACACCCACCACCACCCGGACCACTGCGGAGACCTCGTGCCGTTGCTGTTCGCGATGCGGGTGGCCGGGCACGTCGGCGGCACCGCCCGGCGGCGGGACTACCCGATCGTCGCCGGCGCCGGGTTCCGCGCGTTCTTCGACCAGCTGGGCGCGGCCTACGGGAAGTGGGTGTCCCCCGGCAGCGCGGCGGTGGTGGTGCACGAGCTGCCGCTCGACCGGACCGCGGTGTGGCACCACGGCCCGCTCACCGTCCACACCGCGCCGGCGAACCACGCCGCGGCGGCGCTGCACCTGGCGTTCACCGCGGGGGGCCGTACGGTGGTGCTGTCGGGGGACACCGGCCCGTCCGACGCCCTGGTCGAGCTCGCGCGGGGCGCGGACCTGCTCGTGTGTGAGTGTGGGTCGAACCGCCCGTCGACCGACCACCTGTGGCCCGAGGCGGTGCGCGAGATCGCCGCCGCCGCCCGCCCGGGCGCCGTGTGGCTCACCCACCTGTACCCGGACCTCGATCCGACGGCGGCCGTCGACGCGGTCGCGCGCAGCGGCGTGCCTACCCGGCGCGCGTCGGACCTCGATCGGTGGCGCTGAGGCCACCCCGAGCCGCCGGGCCGTTCATTCCCACTCGATGGTCGCGGGCGGCTTGCTGGAGATGTCGTACGCCACGCGGTTGATCCCGCGCACCTCGTTGATGATCCGGCTCGACATCTTCGCCAGCACCTCGTACGGCAGCTGGACCCAGTCGGCGGTCATCCCGTCGGTGCTGTGGACCGCGCGGATCACCGCGGCTTCTTCGTAGGTCCGCTCGTCGCCCATCACCCCGACCGACCGGACCGGCAGCAGCACCACGAACGCCTGCCAGATCGACCGCTCGAGCCCAGCCAGTCGCAGCTCCTCCCGCACGATCGCGTCTGCGGCGCGCAGCGCGTCCAGGCGGGTACGGGTCAGCTCGCCCAGGCACCGGACGCCGAGGCCGGGTCCGGGGAACGGCTGGCGCCACACCCGGGCCTCGGACAGGCCGAGCGCCTCGCCGACGGCCCGCGCCTCATCCTTGAACAGCTCGCGCAGCGGCTCGACCAGCTCGAACTTCATGTCCGGCGGCAGGCCGCCCACGTTGTGGTGGCTCTTGATCGTCGCCGACGGGCCGCGGACCGACATGCTCTCGATCACGTCGGGGTACAGCGTCCCCTGGGCGAGGAACTCCGCCCCCGCCGCGAGCTTGCGCGCCTCGTCCTCGAACACGCGCACGAACAGCTCGCCGATCACCTTGCGCTTGCGCTCCGGGTCGGTGACCCCCGCCAGCGCGTCGAGGAACCGATCGGCGGCGTCGACCACCACCAACCGGAAGTCGGCGAACTCCCGGCGCACCGACTCGGCCTCGTTCGCCCGCAGCAGCCCGTTGTCGACGAAGATGCACACCAGCTGGTCGCCCACCGCCCGATGGATCAGCGCCGCGGTGACCGCCGAGTCGACGCCGCCGGACAGGCCGCAGATCACGGTCGAGCGGCCGACCCGCGCCCGGATCTTCGCCACCTGCTCCTCGATGAACGAGCCGGGGGTCCAGTCGCCGGTGGCCCCGCAAACCTCGCTGACGAACCGACGGATCAGCGCCTTGCCGTGGGTCGTGTGGGTGACCTCGGGGTGGAACTGGATGCCGAACCTGCGGCCGTCTGCCGAGCTCATCGCCGCGATCACCCCGGAGGAGCGCGCGGCGACCGACCAGCCCGGGGGCACCAGGGCGACGTGATCGCCGTGGCTCATCCACACCACGTCGCCGCCCTCGAAGTCCCTGAACAGGACACACTCGGCGGGCGACGCGAGCTCGACCCGGGCGAGGCCGTACTCGCGGGAGGTGCCGCGATCGACGCGCCCGCCGAGCTCGTTCGCGAGGAGCTGCATCCCGTAGCACACGCCGAGCACCGGCACGGGGTGCCCGAGCCAGGCAGGGTCGAACGGAGGCGCGTCGGGGGCGGTGACCGACGCGGGCCCGCCCGACAGGATCAGCCCCAGCACTTGGGGCGGCAGCCCCTCGGGCGAGGGCTCGGTGCACGGCTTGATCTCGCAGAACACGCCGAGCTCGCGGATCCGGCGCGCGATCAGCTGGGTGAACTGACTCCCGAAGTCGAGGATCCAGATCGTCTGGTGCTGCACCCGAACCTCGCGCGATGAGCGCCGGCACTATCCGGGCGGCCGACGCGAAGCCAGGGCACGCGAGAACGCGCCGCCGGTCGCGGCGTCGAGTGACGCGGTCAGCTCCTGCATCCGGAGCAGGTCGCGCGCCTCGGACCCCGGATCGAGCGCGGGCGCGAGCACCGCCTCGACCTGTAGGCGGCGGCGCTCGAAGTACAGCCGGGTCACCTCGTCGACCACCCTCTCCCGCAGCTCGGCCAGCTCTTGGGCCTCCGAGATCATGCGGATCCGGTCGGAGCTCGACACCACGTCGGACAGGTCCCAGTCCAGCCCGATCTGCAGCTCCCGGGTCCACGACCGACCCGAGTCCTCGGGCACCACCGACAGGTCGAGGCCCGGCGCCGGCTCGAGCCCGTTCGGGCCGTAGTAGCCGAAGCCGGCGTCCCAGTCGTCCCGCACCCGCCAGTCGACCGACAGGTCGGGCAGCAGGGCCGCCGTGCGGGTCTGGGCGAGCCACCTCCGCACCCGCGTCGGGCTCGCCAGCACCTCCTCCGCCGCCCACGCCTGGACCACCCCGATCGACGGCTCGTCGACGAACCTGGCCAACACCTGCTCGACCGTCTCGGGCTCCTGGGCCCACCCGGCGGCACACCACCACATCACCCCTCCCCGAACGCGCTCCGGTGCGCGTCGATCTGTTGTCGTTCGAGCTCGCGCAGCACCGCCGCCCGCAGGTCGAGCGGCGGAGGCGCCGCGTCGAGCCGGGCGCGGCGCGCGGCCCACTCCGCGGCGCGGCGCCGCTGCTCCGCCGCACGGGCGGCGGTCCACCGACCCACCGCCCGCG
>JBEBJC010000847.1:0-4015 GCA_040080105.1 Myxococcota bacterium | reverse complement strand
GAGTCAGGGACATGCAGGCCCTCGTCCGCACCAGCCGCCGCGCGACCTACGCCGACTACCTCGCGGTCGCGCGCGACAGCCCACACCGGCACGAGCTGATCGACGGGATCATCGTCGCGATGGCCGGCGGGTCGGACGAGCACAACGCCATCGCCGGCCAGGTCGCTGGCCTGTTCGCCACCCGGCGCCAGCCGGAGTGTCGGTACTACACGCCCGACCAGCGGTTCTGGATCGCGGCGAACGGGCGGGCCCGCTACTCGGATGGGTCGTTGCTCTGCGGCAAGCCGGACCACCCGCCGCACGATGGGCAGGCGACCCTCAACCCCGTCGTCGTCCTCGAGGTCCTCTCGCCGAGCACCGAAGGTGACGACCAGGGCGACAAGCGGATCGACTTTCAATCGCTGGCCTCGCTGCGGGCGTACGTCCTCGCCAGTCAGGACCAACGCAGGATCGCGATCTGGCGCCGCGACTCGGCGGGTGGCTGGCCGCTCGAGCCGGAGGTGTACGGCGACGGGGCGTCGTTCGTCCTCCCCGCGGTCCGTGACCCGGTCACGGTCGACGAGGTGTACGCCGGCATCTTGGACGCCGAGGGACGCTCCCTGCTCCGCTGAGCTCCGTCACCCGGCGTGCGCCTCCGACCTCAGCGTGGAGGCGCACCGCGTCGAGCCCGTCTCCGAGTGTGCACGAGCGCGTACCGCCTCGTACCGCCCGCCGCGCTCCGGATCCGGTATGACAAGGGCGGAGGATCGATGCTCCCGTGGCTCACCACCGCCGCCGTGGCGTACCAACCGCCGAACTCGACGTTGTCCGCGTCCGCCGGGACCCCGTGGCTGGTCGGCGGGCGAGGGGAGGCGTGGTACGCCGACGAGCTGTCGATCGAGGTCGGCGCGGGGATCGACGACCCGGGTCCGGTCGGGATCGACGCCGCGCTCCGGTGGCGCCCCGACGCGATCTGCGTCGCGTGTGACCGGCGGGCGATGCTCACCTTCGGGGTCGGGGTGGGCGCGGTGCTGCACCCCGACTTCGCGTTCGAGGACCCGCTGCCGTGGGCGGTGGGCCCCGACGCGATCGCCACCTTCGTGTACTGGTTCAGCCCGGCGTACGGCCTCGCGATCTCGGGCCGCGGGGGCGCCGGCCCCCGGTTCGCCGGCACCAGCCTCGACGGGGTGGAGCCGTGGGGGTTCGGCGCGATCGGCATCGCATTCTGATGGACCGGCGCCGCTCCGGTGCCTAAGGAACACTCTGGAGGGGGTCATGTCTCGGACCGTGGCACAGCAGCGCGAACGGCTCGTCCAACGGATGGCGGAGCTCACCGGGCGCAGCGCGGCGTTGTCGGTACACCTGCGCGGGGCCGACGGCCGGCACGACGCCGACTCGGAAGACGTGGTGTCGTTCACCGAAGGTGACGAGGTGGTCGAGGGGCTCGACCACGCGGCGCGCGCCGAGCTCGACCAGATCCGCGCGGCGCTGTACCGCATCGAGCACGACAGCTACGGCGTGTGCGTGGACTGCGGTGAGAGCATCGAGCCCGCGCGGCTCGACGCGCTGCCGCAGGCGCCGATGTGCGTCGGGTGCGCGGCGAAGTCCCAGGTCTGAGATGCCCGAGGTCGCGCCCGATCGGTGGACCGAGCCGATGCTCGTGGCGCTCGAGCCCCACGAGCACGACTTCCAGGAGTTCAAGGGCGGGTCGTGGCTGCTCGCGGAGGACGGCGCGATCCAGTCGCACTTCGTGATCGCGCTGTCGAAGCAGGTGTCGGCGTTCGCGAACGGCGGCGGCGGTCGGGTGTTCATCGGGGTGAACGACCGCGGGCGGATCGACGGCGGCGTGCCGCACACGTTGAAGGGCGGCACCCGCGCGTGGCTCGAGGACCTGGTGCCACACTGCGTGGACCCGCCGCTGCGCCGGTGCAACGTGTTCGAGGTGCAGGCCGACGGGCCAGGGTCGGCGATCCGCCCCGGCTGCGCGGTGTACGTGCTCGACCTGCCGTCGTCGGACGACGCGCCGCACCAGAGCAAGGACAACCGGTACTACCTGCGGATCGCGGGCAAGTCGCGCCCGATGGGCAACGTGCACGTCCACGACGTGCTCCGCCGCACGCGGCACCCGCAGATCGCGCTGTCGCGCCTCGGCCCGTACGGCACGGCCGATCTGGCGACCGACGACCCCCGCGGCCCCGTCGCGTTCGTGCAGCTGCGCGCGTTCCTCGCGAACACCGGGCGGAACCTCGCGCACCACGTGGGCATCGAGCTCGTGGTGCCGCGCCCGTTCGCCGGGACCGAGGTGCGCCGGCGGATGCGCGAGCGGGCGGAGAGCACGTACTCGCACACCCCGGGAGAGGTCACGTTCTTCCGGTACCACCCGACCCCGATCTTCCCGAGCCAGGAGGTGTACGCGCTGTCCACCTGGGTCGCGCTACATCGGAACAACCTCGCGCTCGCGCGGGCGGGCGCGGCGCTCGGGTGGGTCATCTACGCAGACGACGCGGTCCCGGTGCGGGGCTCGCGCGACCTGCGGTCGTTCCAGGTGGTCCAGAAGGCCATCACCTGGCTGGAGCAAGAGTGAGACTGGTTCGTCCGGACGACTGGCACGTCCACCTGCGCGACGGCGCGGTGGCCCGCGCGGTGGGGCCCGCGTCGTCCGACTTCGCGCGGGTGTTGGCGATGCCGAACTTGGCGCCGCCGGTCACGTCGATGGCCGAAGGGCGGGCGTACCGCGAGCGCCTGGTGGCGGCGGGCGTGCCGGGGGTGCGCCTGGCGGCGTACCTCACCGACCGGACCGACCCCGACGACCTGATCGCCGGGTTCACCGCGGGGGTGTTCCTCGCGGCGAAGCTGTACCCCGCGGGGGCGACCACCAACGCGCACCACGGGGTCACCGCGATCGACGCGCTGCGCCCGGTGCTCGAGCGGATGGCCGAGGTCGGGATGCCGCTGTGTGTCCACGGCGAGGTCACCGACCGGGCGGTCGACGTGTTCGAGCGCGAGCGGGTGTTCCTCGACCGGGTGCTCGCGCCGCTGCTGCACCACCTGCCGGGGCTGAGGTGCGTGGTCGAGCACGCCACCACCCGCGAGGCGGTCGGGTTCGTGCGCGCACACCGGCACGCCGCCGCCACGATCACCCCGCACCACCTGTGGTGGAACCGCAACGCCCTGTTCGACGGCGGGCTCCGCCCGCACGCGTACTGCCTGCCGGTGCTCAAGCGAGAGGAGGACCGCCTGGCGCTCGTCGCGGCCGCGACCTCGGGCGACCCGCGGTTCTTCGCCGGCACCGACAGCGCCCCCCACGTGGTGCGGCGCAAGGAGATGGACTGCGGCTGCGCGGGGGTGTTCAACGCCCCCACCGCCGTCGCCGCGTACGCGACGGTGTTCGCGGGCGCTGGTGCGCTCGACCGGCTCGAGGGGTTCCTGTCGCTGCACGGGGCCGCGTTCTACCAGCTCCCACCCAACGCCGGCACGGTCGAGCTCGCGCAAGAGGAGTGGGTGCCGCCGCTGACCGTCGACACCGACGACGGGCCGGTGCGGGTGTTCCTCGGCGGGGAGCGCCTCGGCTGGCGGCTCCGCCCGTGACCGCCCCCCGGACGACGTTTTACGCGCCGGCGCTCGACGGCGTCCGCGCGGTCGCGTTCGCGGTGGTGTTCTGCAGCCACGTCCCCGGGCTCGGGTTCTTCCCGGGCGGGTTCGGCGTGACCGTGTTCTTCTTCCTGTCCGGGTACCTGATCACCACCCTGCTGCGGATCGAGCACGCGAACACCGGGCGGATCGACCTGCCGAAGTTCTACGGTCGGCGGTTCCTTCGGATCTTCCCGCCGTACTACCTCACGCTCGGGGGGTTCGCGGCGCTCGCGGCCGCGGGCGCGTTCGCCGGAGGGCTGCCGAGCGGGTCGGCGCTCGGGGCGCAGCTCGCGTTCCTCGGGAACTACTGGCTGGTGGCGTACGGCGACGCGGGGTTGATCCCCGGGTCCGAGGTGTACTGGTCCCTCGCGGTCGAGGAGCACTTCTACCTGCTGTTCCCGTG
>JBEBJC010000846.1:0-4020 GCA_040080105.1 Myxococcota bacterium | reverse complement strand
ACGTGCTGCGGCGCACCGGGACCAGCCACCTGCTGTCGATCAGCGGGTTCCACGTGGGCGCGGCGGCAGCGCTCGCGGCGGCGCTCGCCGGGAGGAGCGGTCGGGCGGCGGCCGGCGCGCAGGCTCGCGGGGTGTCGGCGCCCGAGCTCGCGGTCGCGGTCGGCGCCGCGTGGGCGTACACCGCACTCGCCGCGTGGCCGATCCCGGCCGAGCGCGCCGCGGCGACGGTCACCGCGGCGCTGGCCGCCCGGTCGCGCGGGCGGATCACCGCCCCGGGGCCGGTGTTGGCGGCGATCGGGGCGGCGCTGGCGCTGGTCGACCCGGGCGCGCCGTGGTCGGCCTCGTACCAGCTGTCGTTCGGCGCGCTCGCGGGGCTGCTGCTGCTCGGCCCGCGGCTGTCGCGGTGGGTTCCGCCGACCTGGCCGTGGGTCGTGCGCAGCGCGCTCGGGGCCTGCGTCGCCACGATCGGGGCCACCGCCGGCACGCTGCCGGTCGCGGCGTGGTGGTTCCAGGCGGTCCCGCCGCTGGGGCCGCTGGCGAACCTGGTGGCGATGCCGACCCTCGGGCTCGCGTTGGTCCCGGTCGCGGGGGTGGCGGCGTTCGCCCCCGACCCGCTCGCCGCTGCGGCAGCGCACCTCGGCACGGCCGGCGCGGGGCTGATCCTCGCCGCGCTGGAGCCGATGGCGGTCGACCCGTGGACCCCGGCGGTGGGTCCCCTCGGCGCCGCCGGGTTGGCGGTGGCGGTGGGGTTGGTGGGCGCCCGACCGGCGCTCGGGCTCGCGCTCGGGGCGGCGGCGCTCGGGTGGCCGCGCGCCCGCCCGCACGACCTGCGGGTCACCATGCTCGACGTGGGCCAGGGCGACGCGGTGTTGATCGAGGACCGGTCGACCCGGGTGCTGATCGACGGCGGCCGGGCCCCCCACGACGTGGCCCGGTGGCTGCGCCGGGTCGGGATCCGGCGGCTCGACGTGGTGGTCCAGTCCCACCCCGACCTCGACCACGCGGGCGGGCTGGTCGCGGTGGTGCGCGAGCTCCGGGTCGGCGAGCTGTGGGCGGTCGACCTCGATCCTGCGCTCGGGGCGGCGGCGATCACCCGCGGGGTGCCGATCCGCCCTCCGCCCGAGGCGCTGTGGCCCGCGGCGGGGGCCCGCGGCTCGAACGACCGCTCGGTGGTGCTCGGGTGGGGCCCGCTGCTCGCGACCGGCGACGCCGGGCGAGCGGCCGAGGTCGCGTTCGCCGGGGCGCTGGGGCGGTTCCCGCTGGTGAAGCTCGGCCACCACGGCTCGAGCGGGTCCACCAGCGACGCGCTGCTCGACGCGGCCGCTCCCCGGCTCGCGCTGCTGTCGGTCGGGCGGGACAACCCGTACGGCCACCCCGCGCGCGACGTGCTCACCCGGCTCGAGCGCCGCGGGGTGCCGGTGCTCCGCACCGACGTGGACGGCACGATCACGGTCGAGGTGACCCCCACCTCGTGGCGGGCCCGCGGCTCGACGCGCGCCGAGGTACGGTGACCGGCCGGGAGGTCGGTATGCGGGCATGGGTATGGGTCGCCGTCGGATGTGCGCCCGGGGTCGCGAAGGTCGACGAGCCGGCCTCGACCCCGACGGACCTCCTCACCACCCCGCCCGCGCCGGACACCGAGACCTCCCCCGAGACCGACACGGACTCGGACTCGGACTCGGACTCCGACACGGACACGGACAGCGACGCCGACACGGACAGCGACGCCGACACGGACAGCGACGCCGACTCGGATGCCGACGCTGACTCGGACGCCGACACCGACACCGGCGCCGCGGTCGACCCGTACGACGGGACGTACCTCGGCACGGTGACGATGGAGTGCACCGACACGCTCGGCCTGATCGGGGCGACCTGCGACGGCGAGCTCCAGATCGACGTTGCCCCTGGCACTCCGCGGATGGTGGGGTTCGGCAGCTGCACGTTCGACGGACTGCTCGCGCTGCTCGGCGCGCAGGTGGTGACCCTCGAAGGCGAGCTCGACGTGGCCCCCACCGCGGTCGGCGACCTGTGGGTCTCGCTGGTCGAAGCGCCGTGGGACGGCGCGTTCGACACGCTCGACGCCGATCAGTACCAGCACGTCGCCGGGTCGTTCGGCGGCACGTTCACCGTCGACCTCGGGATCGGCCCCCCGTCCGACTTCGACTGTGGCGGGGGGTACGACGCGACCCGCTGACGTCAGTCGCAGCTGACCTCGACCGCGTCGTCCACGCCCGACACCGTACAGCTGGCCCCGCGCGGGCCCACCAGCGCGCCCGAGACCGCGCCGTCTGCCGTCCGCGACCACTCGAGGCCCCAGTCCCCGCCGAACCAGCCGGTGTAGGTGAGGACCGCGTCGAACGGGCCGGTGCCGTCCGCGTCGGTGCGACCGACCAGCGACACCAGCTCCCACTGCCCGGTGTAGGTCCGGGTGGTGCCGCGCGCGGTCGAGGTGACCGTGGTGTCCGCGGTGCGGGTGCCGGTCAGGTCGTAGTCCCACGCGCCGTCGCCCGCGAACGAGATCCCCCCGCCGAGCTCCGCGGCGGTGACCGCGTACTCCACCGAGCCCCGCTCTCCGGCGACCGAGCCCCCGCAGGGGACCCCGTCGATCGCCGCGTCGAGGGCCGCCCCGTCCGCCGGGCCAGCCACGGTGAACCCCCACACGCAGTCGCCGACCCCGGCGAACGCGCCCTGCCGGTCGAGCTCCACCGCGGGATCGAGGCCGGTGGTCCCGGCGCCCACCGCGCGCTGCACCTCCTCGATGTCCGCCGCGGTCGCCGCCTCCATCCCGTCGTCGTTCCCGCCACCCGCGCACCCGGCCAGGCCGAACAGCACCGTGAACCGCTTCATCCTCGCCTCCTCGATCGAATCGTACCGCCGCCGTGTTGCCGGGGTGTTTCTGGATTCGATACGCCGCGCACATGTGGGTGCTCACGATCGGATGTGACGGGGTGGGGGAGCCGGAGCGTCGGCTGGAGGCGGATCCGAGCCGCGACGGGCGCGACGGGCGCGACGGGCCGTTCGGGGTGGCGACGCTCGAGGTGCGGACCCCGGCCCGGGTCACCGGAACCGTGCCGGTCACGGTGACCTACCCGGCAGACGACGCGCTCGAGCCCGCGGTCGACGACGCGCCCGCCGCGGTGGTGGTGCCGGGCGCCCTGCTCGCGCCCGAGCGATACGACTGGCTCATGGTGCACCTCGCGAGCCGCGGGTACGCGGTCGCCTCACCCGCGGCCCCGCTCGACTTCGCGATCACCGAGCCCGGCGACCCGGAGGTGGCGCTCGGCGCCCTGGTCGACTTGTCGGCGCCCGGCGCGCCGCTCGACGGCCTGTACCGCCGCGGGCCGGTCACCGCGCTCGGCCACTCGTTGGGGGGCGTGGTCGCGGCCCGCACCTGGCTGCGCGAACCGAACATCGACGGGCTCGTGTTGCTGGCGTCGTTCCCCGCCGGGGGCGATCCGGTGGAACAGGACGAGGACCGGGTGGTGTTGCTGATCGCGGGCGCCGAGGACGGCATCTCCACCGAGGCGCTGGAGCAGGCGCGCGACCGGTTCGGCGGGGAGGCGTGGCTCGCGTTCGTCGCCGGGATGAACCACTACGGCTGGGTCACCGACCCGACCGACTCCGAGCTCGCCCGCGACGCGCCCGCGGTCGGCGACCCGGACCAGCACCGCATCGAGGCGCTGAGGGTGATCGACCCGTACCTCGACGGGCTCGCGGCCACCGGCGCTCCGGACGGCCTCGGGGCGCCGTCGCCGGGGGTCACGTGGTCACGCTGATCGCCGCTGCGGCGTGGGCCGATCCGGCGGCGCTGCGGCCGGTAGGGGAACCGACCTGGGCCGCGGTGATCGGGACCGGCTCGGCTTCGGTCGCGACCGGCGGCGCGCTGGGCGCCGGGCTCGACTTCGGGTGGGACGGACGGGCGACCGGGGCGTGGGTCGGCGGCCGGACCTCGACCTCCGGTCGGTGGCGGCTCGAGGGGGGTACCGCGGTGGGGGTGGTGCTCGCGCCGTACGGGCC